>CAMGTC010000057.1 GCA_946061765.1 uncultured Treponema sp. | reverse complement strand
TAAACAAAGAAGTAAAGAAGGGTGTATGAAGAAAGTTGTTTATAATCTTTTATCAGTTTTTGTTTTGGTTTTATTAGCTTTCTCAGCTTGTAAAATTGGTCTTGGCGAAGCTGTAGATACAGTTCCTCCTACAATTGAAATTGAGTACCCACTGGCAAAATCTCAGATTAGGGATAGTTTTGTTTTGTCAGGAAGCTGGGAGGATGACTTAAGAATCCAAAAAGTTGAAGTAAGTCTGGATAATCTTACAACTAAAAATTCTTATGGTCCTTATGAAGCAAGCTGGAAATTAAATAAAGAAAATGATGAAACAAAAGGAAGCTGGTCTTGTAGGGTTTATCCTGTAAATAAAGATGGCACTACAGAAATTCCAGATGGAAACTACACTGCTACAATTACAGTTTACGATACTTATGGTCAGACTGGAGCTGTAACTCAGACTTTTAGTATTGATAATACTAGCCCAATATTAACAATTACATCTCCTTCTACAACTGATGATATTGGAACTCCTGGTGTAACTCTTGCTTCCTTTGGTAAAATCTTCAACATCCAGGGTGCTTATTCTGATGACAGTGGAGTAAGCGAAATTGAAGTAGAATTTTATGATGAAAATGAAGAAAAACTTGCATCAACAACACTTAAAGTAAAAGGTACAACAATTGATGATACAGTTGCTGCCTATGAAAGTGATCTTTACACTCAAATTTATGGTTCAACAGATAAAGATGTAACAAAATCTTACTATTGTAAAATAAAAATTTTCGATAATGCCCGAAAAGTTCCAGCAGAAAGTGATGATAGAGGAAATGTTTCAGAAACTTTCTATCTCCGCTCGGATGTAGAAAAAATATTCTCTGATTCAGAAGAAGAAACATTTAAAGAAAAAGAAGCTTACGCAATTTTGAGTGGTCAAACTTCTTTGGACGAAGTAAATTCTTATTATAAAGATTGGTATAATCAAAAAGATAGTTTAAAGAAAACAAGATCTTCTTTTACATTAAATCCAGCAAATAACCCTACATTTACAATTGCCGGATATTCAACATTTAAAGCTGGTACATCTGGCGAATTGAATAGAGTTGTAGATGATACTGGAATCTATGAATTCAAAGATAAAGGAAAATTAAACATAACTGTTTCACCAGGTTTGGATGGTTATCTTATTAGAAAAGAAACTTTAGGAATTAGTCTTATTCAATGTAATGATGCTGGAGTTGCCATTAAAAATTCTGATGAAACTTACAAAAACCAAATAGATATTGATAGTGATAATATTACAGTTACTTCCCAGGGAACAAGTTACGCCCTTGAAGTAATGCTCCGCTCAACAGATTATGAAGAAGGAAAACTTAATACAGGTAATTATTACATTGTAAATGTAAATGGAAGTGATACAAAAGGTAACACAATTACAAATGGTGCAAATAATATATACGCCATTAAATTTATGCCATCAAATACATCGGCACCTTCAATTGAAATAGAAAAACTTCAGAATGAAAATGCAAAATCTACTCTTAAGATTAAAGAAGAAGATATCTCTATGGAAGGTTCAATTGAATACTCTCCAGATACCTTAAGATTCTATGTTTATATTGGAAATCCAGATGAAGTAGATGAAAAAGGAGATACAACTGCTACAGAAATTGCCGTATCCGAAGATATTGGCGAAGAAGCTTCTAGCAAAGGTGGATTTACAATTGGCAAACCTAATACAGATAATCAAAAGTGGAAAACAACATTCAAATATACTCTTACAAAAGAAAAAATTGCAGAAGTAATAAAAGAAAATGGAGTGCTACCAGCAGATACAGAATTTGCCCTTTATGTAATTGGTAAACTTGTAAATTCAGGAGTTCAAGGTTCAGATTCAGTTCTTGTAACAATTGATACTCAAGGCCCACAATTCTCTGATGATGATTCATTTACCCCAGCTGTTGTAATAGAAAAAGACGGGGTTACAAAAGAATATGTAAACGGAAAAATCACCTTTAAGACAACTGTAACTGATAATCTTACAATGAAGCCAAAGGTAGAATATTCTTACGATCAGAAAGATTTAGATGCAGAAGATAAATCTTGGATAAAATATGCTGATTCAGCTTCTTCTATTACTTTGTCTGATTTTGATACAACTAAAAACTTTGGATTAACTTCTGGAACGTATTATTTAGATTTAAGAGCAGTTGATGAAGTTGGAAATATTGGTACAAAACGTAAAGAAGTTAATGTAGACCAGACAACAGATGCTCCTGTAATTGACTTCCAAAATGCAGAAATAGAAATTACAAATTCAGATGATTTAAATACCGAAAACAACGTATTTGGTTCTGTTTCTAATAATATGCTTAACGCTGCAATTTCAGATGATGATGGAATTGCTGAAATTATATTCAAATATCAGGCTGGAGATACAGTTGATTGGGAAAACGAAACAGAAGAAAATACAAAAACTATAAGTGTACCTGTTAATGGTAAGACTTCTTACAATTTTAAGCAGCAGTTACCGGGTAAAGAAGGTACTTACAGAGTTAAAGTTTTGGTAAAAGATAAGCCGCATCATTTAACAGGTTATAATAATGTAGAAGTAGGTCCATTCCTGATTGCTGTTGATAATGGTGCTCCAAATCTTTCTGTTTCAACTACAAGTGGTGCTTATCAGGCCGCAAATTCTTCATTCAATTTGACTGGTAAAGTTGATGATACTAATGCCACTGTTAAGATTTATGATAAACAAACAATAGAAAATGGAGTTGCAAAATACGAAGGTCTGGTTGACACTGTGAAACCTGATACAAGTACTTTGGTTTGGACTTATTCAGTAACAACAACTGATGTAGGTGGAACATATTACGTTGTAGCTTCTGATATTTATGGACAGGAAACAGCTTCTGAATTTAGCTGGAAAATTGATTCAAAACCTCCAAAATTTGAAATCACAGAAATTTCTGGAGAAGCATACGTAGATAATACAGAACAGAAATATGCAAGTAAGAGTGAACTTTATACTGTTCGAGGAAGAGTAATTGACTTTACCAAGGGTGAAGAGGGACATGAAATAAAAGGTGATAACGACAGTGGACTTGAAGATAATATTTACTACATTGCTTCAAAAACAGAACCTCAGAAAAATTCAAAGGGTAGTGCTTACGTAATTGGAGATGATTGGCAGAAAGCTGTAATTTCTAAGAAAAACGAAGGTTCTTCTACTTGGGTTGCAAACATTGATTTCTCTGATGAAAGTTTTGAGGAAGGTGGTGAATATACAATTTACTTTGCTGCAAGAGATGAAGCTCAGAATGTATCTTTAATTTCTAAAAATACTCATAGTAATTCCCTTAAAGTAATGCTTGATAGTGTTAAACCAACAATTAAAAAAGATGATGGTTTTGGTTCTAAGACAGAAACAAATGAGGGTGAAAGTAATCTTACCCTTTATGTAATTGTAACAGATGATTATTTCAAAGGTGAAGCTGGCGAAAGAGTAAAAGTTACAGGAAGTGGAATTAACAAAGTTCAGCTTGTATTAAACGGCGTTACAGAAGATATTAATTCTAGTGAAGACAGTGTAACCGAAGATGAAATTACTTATACAAAGTACTTATTCCAAATTCCTGCTGATAAATTGAGCAGTTCAAGTGGTTCACAAAATACTTATTCCTTTAAAGTAAGTGATAAGGCCGGAAACTCAATAACTTCTGATATCGGTTATATCAACAGTGCAAAACCTTCAATTCAATATACAAATCAGCTTGTAAATAATAAAAAAGACTCAGATGAATATTACTTCACAAATAAAGCCTTTAAGATTCCTTATCTGGTAACAGCAAGTGGAAATGCAATTTATAAAATTACCTGGAAAGAAAATGAGAAGGCCGCAAGTACTCTCTTTACTCGTGGAAGTGAAGATGTAACAACTTACGGAAGCCTTGAAGAAGGACCACAATCAATCCCAATTGAAAAACCTTCTTCAAGTGTAAAAGTGAATGGAAAACTTTCGGCTCAGAATATTTACGGTTTGGAAGAAGAAAAAGAAATCAAATACATATTTGATCTTGATAAACCTCAGGTAAATCTTACTTCTACAAATGTTTCTCTAAACTCATCTACCTATTTTGATGCAAATAAAGTTCTTACAATTGAAGGTAGAGCAGATGATAATACAAATACTAATAAAGAGTTATGTTCTGGTTTAAGTGAAGTATTCTACGCTGTTGCAAAGGACCATGTAAATTCTCTTACAGAAGATAATAAGGTTCAGGATTGGGATAGTGCAGGTTCTACAAGTTGGAAAGTAAAACTTGACTTTACATCTGGAACTAATCCAGAAGGTGATTATACAGTTCTTGTTAAGGCAAAAGATAATGTGGGAAATGAATCAGCTATTACTGCAATTAACCTTATTGCCGATTACAAGAGACCAGTAATTGGACTTACAAACGTAAATGATAAAGAAACTAGTGCTCTTGAATCTTATTACAACAATGATGTTTTAATTACAGGAAGTGTAACAGAAACTTATCTAAAAGCTTTTGCCATAGAAGTTACAGGACCAAAGGGATTTACAGATTCTGATTCTAATTTTGTTACAAAACCTGAAACTGGAGGTGTTTATAAAGAGGCTCAAACTTGGTCTTATAAACTTCCAAAGGATATTGAAGGTGCTTATACAATAAAAGTTACTGCTACAGATCAGCTTAATAACATAGTTTCTGAAACTTACACTACAACAATTGATAAAACTGCTCCAGCTTGGAATAAAAGAACAAGTGATGAAGGCTCAGGAAAATCAAAAGTTGGAAATGAAGATGTAAGTGCTTTGTATTCAAGTGAAGGAAATCATCCTTGGTTTAATACAACAAATCCAGAAATTTACATTGAATACTTTGAAGACAGTTCAGCATCAGGTTCTGGAATCAAAAATGTATACTACCAGTTTGCAAAAGCAGGCGAAGAAATTACAGATTCTACAGAAATAAATCAACTCAAACCTTCAAAATCAACAGATAAAAAATATGAATATTTGAGTTTCTATATAGGTGATTTTGTTGTTAGTCCACAGGCCAATAAAGTTAAGATTTGGGCCGAAGATAATGCTGGAAACATAAGTGGTGAAGTTACATTAAATATCTTTATTGACCAGGAAAAACCAACCTTATCTGAAATTAAATACTCTAGCGGAGAAATTAAATCACAAAATTTACCAAGTACAATTCTTTCTAACGGGGCAGCAGATATTGTTCTTACAGGAAAATATGCAGACGATGCTTCTGGAGTTAAAAAAATCAACGTTGTTTCAGGAACCTCAATTGATAAAGCTGTTGATAATCCAGACACAGAAGATTCTACTTGGAAAATTACTATTCCAAAAGATAAGTTAACAAGTGATAGTACAGTTTATATAAAAGTTACAGATAAAGCTGGAAACTTAAACGATTCATATAAATTTGAATTACAGATTGATAAAGAAGCTCCTTCAAGTAAGATTACAAGTCCATCAGATGGTGGAACTTTAAATGGAACAATTAATATAAGTGGTGTTGTAGAAGAAAATAATACTCCTCTTTCTATAGCACTCTGGTACTACACAGAAAAAGATAAGACTGTTTCGGAAGTTACTTCTGTGCCAGCAAGTCTTCCTGAATCTGAAACTTCAGGTGACTGGAAACTCATAAAATTAATAACAAGTGCAGGAGATTCTGCTTCTAGTGATGCTACTCACGTTTATGGGGCAAAAGCTTCAGAAATCTTTAGCTGGAAAATAGATTCTTTTAAAGTAAACGATTTACTTGGGGACAGTTCTAAAGCCGCCTTCTATTTATTGCCAGTAGCTTATGACGAAGCTGGAAACTGTAATATTAATACAAGTTCAATTGAAAAGGCTTCAAGTTCTGCTCAAGGTTATTATTCATTCAATATTGATCTTGATTCAGACCGACCTGTGGTTAAGTTCTCTACACTTGATACATTGACAGGTGCATTAATTAAATACTCAGCTTCTGTAAGCGGTACAGTTTCTGATGATGATGGAATTGAAGAATTTAAGATTTCTTCTACAGAAATTACAAGTAGAGATGCTTGGAAGGCTTATAAACAGCCTGCAGGAACTTTGGAATATAGCTCAGGTTCATTTACTTATACTCCAGAAGATTCTGGCGACGGTCAAAAATCAATTTACATTTATGTAAAAGACTCTGCCGGTGGAGAATTCTGGACAGGTAAAAACTCTAAAAAACTTGAAATGCCTAAGATTACTTACAAAGATTCTACAGGTAGTGAACAAGTTAAAGATAACGATTCTGTAATTACATATATTTCTGATTCATCTCCTGCAACAGTTGGAACTCCAATAATTGCCTCTTCAAATAATACTTTTGCTTATAATGGCACAGGTGTAGAATTTGCTCAAATGGGTACAACAAATCTTGTAGGTGGAGTAAATAAAAAATATGTAATGTTAGGAATTTCTGCAAAAGATACAAATGGAATTAAGTCGGTAGTTTATAAGTTTGATGACGGCTCTGCTAAAGCACCAGTTGCTCCTGTAACAATAGCAATTAAAAATTCTGCCGAAAGCTCTGTACTTGATTCTACTAATTCTACAAGTGGTACTGCTTATGATGCAGAGAATAAACTTTTCTACACTTGTCCAATTGATTTGTCAGAAATTACTTCAGGTGTAATTACTCTTGCAATTACAATTACAGATGGCTCAGGAATTGAATGCCAGAAACAAACTTCTATCACAGTTGATAACGATGAACCGGAAGTAGTAATTCAAAATCCTGTTGAAAGCGAAACTCAGGTTGGAAGTGTAACTTTAAGTGGAACAGCAAGCGATTCACTTTCGACTATTACAAATGTTAAATATCTTGTTCTTGATAATACTTATTATTCTGCTTATGGAAAAAGAAATAAAGATGATGATAGTGATGTAAAATCTGCTTTGGTAAATTCAACCACAGACTTTACAGAACTCAACAAAGGTACAAATGCCGGCTGGAAATTTGCTTTGGATAATCTTCCAAGTGGGAAAATTACAAATGGTAAATCTGATTTGGATTCTTACTCATATATTCCTCATTCAACAGTAGGTTCAACAACAATCTACGAAATCCCAGTATATGTTTACGTAGAAGATTCTTTAGGAAATGTTGCTCTTGAATTTGTAACAATGAAATATAATCCTTATGGGGACAGACCTCTAGTTGAATTAAGTTCAACTTCTCCAAAAGATGGTGATAATTTGAGTGGTTCAATTCAGATTACAGGTTCTGCAAGCGATAACGTTTCTGTAAGTGCTGTTTATCTTCAGCTTGACTTAAATAACGATAAGAAATTTAATGATGATGATATTACTATCCTCAAGACTTTAAAAGATAGTGATGGAAATAACATCTACACTGAGTATGATTCGAGTACCTCTACAGGAAATTTATTCGACGAAACTTCTTTAGAATCTGCAGAAAAAACTCCAGATTATACTGCAAGTGTTAAATACGAAGATGCCTTTGCTGATTCAAGAATAGAATCTAAAGATGTTTTAGGAAATCCTCTTCATCATGAATTCTGGGGTATTAAAGTAAACGGAAGTTCTAGCTGGAATACAACAATCAATAAATATAAAGAACTTCAGATGGAAAACAATAATCTTTACGAAGATGGAAAATATCATGTAAGTTACAGACTTGCCGCAATGGATAACAACAATAAACTTGGAACTTGGACACAGGCAAGACAGTTTACAATTGATATCAACACTCCAACAGTTCCAAACTCTGGTACAATCGAAAGTTATAACAGCGAGGGAACTTTAATATCTTCAAGAAATTATGAATCTGATATGTACCTTACAGCAAGTGGAATTAAGAATAATCTTGTACTTTTAATTTCTGATGTAAGTGGAATTAGCGAAGTTCAGTATGTAACTGCTTCAAGTGTAGAAGGTCTTAACAAGGCAACAAACAATACAAAAGTTCCTATCAAAAAATTAACTGAAAGCGATAGCGGATATATTGCTGGAACTAATACTTACAAGGTATCAATTCCTTTAACAGATGGAAATACAAGTCTTACAAGCCTTGCAATTCAGGTTATTGCTTACAAAGATAGTCTTACAGAAACAAGTAAATATTGTAATTACAATGTAAACTTTGATGACCAGGCTCCAACAATTGATTACACAGCATTTAATGGAGATAAGGTTTTGGAAACTGCTGACAGTAATACAGTTGTAAACAGTAATAATGTATTTACACTTAGCGGAAAGGCAAGCGACACTGGTTCTGGATTTGCAAGAACACTCTTCTTCTACTTTAGACCAGAAAACGAAACTACCAAAAGTAAAAACCGTATTTACGACCCATTAAACAATACTACATTAATAGATTTGACTTCTGCTTCATCTAAAACCTTTGGAGAAAAGAAACTTTATGGTTACGAACCAAGTTCAAGCTCAGTAACAATAAGTGGAAGTAAAATTACAATTTCAGATTCAACAGAAAGTCATATTTATAAACTTGGAGTTGTTTATATCAACGGTTCCTGGTTTACAATTGCAGATGTTACAAAAGATTCAAACGATAAAGTAACAGCTGTTACTTTACAATCGGAAGTTCCTTCTGCAACTTCTTATGATGTATTCTTCCCTTATGCTCGTGTAATAGACAACACTGGTACAGAAAAAGGTTCATTTAATGCAGGAAATGATTCAGATCCATATTCTGATACAACAGATGATGGAGATGGAATGCCAGAAAGTGTAATTAAGAGCCAGACTAACTGGACTTATGATGCTTCAATCCGTTCTAACTTTATTCCAGACGGAAATGGTAGTTTCTTCGTATTTGTATTTGATAAAGCAGGTAACTGTTCTGCAAAAGAATATAAGGCAAAAGTTCAAAATAATGCACCTCGTCTTACTAAACTCTGGCTGGGTACAGACTTAAATACAGACGAAAAATTCTCTGCAAATGAATTTACAACTTACGATATTTTAAGTCAGACTGTTACAGAACAGAGTTCATACGAAATGAATACCGCTGATTTTACAGGAAAACGCTTTAGAGTTCTTGATAAATTAGCTCTTGTAGCAGAATTTGTTGGTGGAAATAATAATAATATAACTCTTGCTTACTCAGATGATGCCAGCAAACAAACAAGTCCTGCAACAAAAGTAGTAAATAAGGATAATGCAACTTATTACACAACAGTAGATACAAGTAAAATCACTGCGGCTGCTGATACTTTTGAAACAAGTAGTTATACAAGTAAGACAAAACACCAGTACAGATATGTAGTTCCTAAGGCAAATATTAAAGATTGCCAGGGTTCTTCATTAGCAGAACTTACAAAACGTCCAGTTTCCTTTACTTTCTGGGATGCAACCGAAGATACTACTCAGGGAACAGACAGTAGTTACTGTTACTTAAAGATTAATGACCTTGCAATTATTCAGCAGGATAATTTTGCTCCAACAGTTACAATCGATCCATTCTATTGGAAGTCTCCAGAAGATAACTCATTGTACGAAAATTCTTACTTGAATGGACACATTGATTTAGCAAAATCTAGTGATGATGATATTTTGGATCTTACAACAGGACTCTTTAAAACTACAGAGAATGTTTTATTTGCTGGAAATGATGCAAATAAACCTAAGGTTTCTGGAATTGTTAGTCTTCGCGGTAAAGTTTACGATGAACACACCTTGAATTCAATTTGGATGAACTTTACAGACTTTACACCAAGTTCAAAGGTTAATGATGTGGCTGCTGAAATCTACGAAGATTCAACAAACAAAGTAAATTATTATTGTGTTGCTAAGAGAATTTATGACGAAAACGAAAAAATATATGTTTGGAAAACCGCTGTAAGTTCTGCTGATAGTGGAAACGCTTCTTCTGATAAATGGGTATTTACAGTAGTAAATGAAAACTTTGACGAAGGTCATAGCCTTGAATGGCAGCTTGATATTGATACCTCTGAGGTTGGAATGGGTTCTAATAAAGTATTTAGAATTCTTGCAAAAGATAATGCAGAAACTCCAAATGTTTCTTCAATAACTCCAAGTAAAACCCCAGTACTTACAGAAAATGGAGTTTATGATATCAGCCTGTATAATGTACCTTCTTACACAGTGGATCTTGTTCCATATATCAGCGAAGTTGTAGATTCAAACGGAAACTCTTTGAACCGCTCAAGACTTGGCCGTTACCCAGTTCGTGCCGGAGAAGAAATTAAAGTTAAAGGTTTCAACTTTGGTTCAACAAGTTCTACAGTAAGCGCTAGTTGTAATACAACAGAAATTACCGGTGCCGAAATTAAAGATTCGAATACAATTACTCTTACAGCCCCTGATTATTCTGGAAGCCTTAATATTACAATTGCTGGTCAGACAGTTCCAAATAATACAAACTCAAATGTTGCTTACAATATCCAGAAAGGTTATCTTGCAAGTGATACTACAAACTACGGTAAAACAGCCGCCGACCAGGCAGGTTCTAACTTCTGGACAGATGATGTTTATTTGAGTGTTTGGAATAGTGGTGGAACCTTTACTAATGCTTCAAATCCAATTAGTGGAAGTGTAATTGGACTTACAGCTTCAAGTTCAGTTTATACTTCTGCCCGTGAAGCAAGAACCTTCCCTGCACATACACTTTATGGTATCTGGGGAAGCAATGATAACATGATGTACAATGAAGTTATGGGACCAGCAGGAGCCAACTATAATACCCGTTGGTATATCTTATCCCAGCAGGCTTCTGGTGCCCTTCGTTCGCCTCCATCAGAAACTGATTCTGTAATTATAAACAATAATGTATTCCACACCTGGCTTGATGATGGCTGGGCAGATGCAAATACCTTTGGTGATGGATTACAGTTAGTTCGTGATGGAGAAACAGCATCTACTAGTGCATCTTATATTGAAAAAACTTCTGCCGATAAGGTTCGTCATCAGTTTAAGAATATAAAGATTGCAGGAGCTTATTCAGGAAGTAAATATCATGTTTATGTAACTTACTATGACTCTTATACAAAGTGTTTAAAATATGGTAAGTTCCTGTTTAAGAATGCCTGGGATCAGAACCGAAGTGTAGAAACAACATATCGTGCAGACGCAGCAGGTTCTTATGTAATTGATGGTTACGATGCTGCAGATAACTCAAATATTACCTGGGATGCTGGTGAATATTCTGCAATTAAGATTGATAATTCTGGCACTGAACCAATTCCTGTAGTTGCTTACTATGATAAACAGAATAAGCAGCTTAAGATTGCCCGTGGAGGAAGTTCAGCCCCTGTGTCTAAACGTTATGGCGGTACAATTGGAACTGGTGCAGATGAAATGCCTTGGCATTATACTACTGTTGATAATCCTTCTGGATCTTCTGATTTTGGACGCTATGTTTCTATGGAGATGGATAAATCTGGTAATCTTCATATAGCTGCACAGGATGTAACAAATGGTATTCTTTATTACGGACTCTTTACTTTGAGCGATGATTCTACTTATAAATTAAGTGGAGGAAGCTGGACAGCAGTTGATTCTACATCTTCTGTAGGCCGCTGGAATGACATTAAGCTTGAAAACTACGCTGGAACAAGTATGGCAACCTGTAAACCTGTCATTACATATCAGGATGCTTCAAGATTAAATACAACAGCTGCAGTGAAGATTGCCTTTGTTGATGAAAGCGGAAGTTGGGAAGCCATGACATCACCTTCTGTATTCGAAGCTCAGGATTCAAAATTGAGTACTGTAATAACTGCTATTGATAAAGATAATATCACTAACAGATTCGCTATCGGCTTTAATTCAACAGAACTTGCCGTCGACTTCCTGCGCGGTGAAGCTAACTAACCACAAGTAAATTAAAACTATTGCCGGTCTTTCAATTTAATTTGAGAGACCGGTTTTTTTTATTTGGCTATGTCCGTAAAAAGTGTTGTTTTTTAGCTGACTTTTAGAAAATTCGCACTACATTATTTAATGTATGACATTAAGCGAACTTTTCCAGACATTAAAGACACTTTCAAAAACCACACTGAGTTAAATAAGATAAAGGTGGATATTTTTTTTGGGAATAAACTTTACAGGGTAAA
>CAMGTC010000056.1 GCA_946061765.1 uncultured Treponema sp. | reverse complement strand
AACCAGAGGATAAAGCCTACCCGATTTTTCTTTTAACATCACATAACGCCAGTCCTGATATTCAAAAGACTTAAAATTGTAAGCCCAGTTTGTAGTAAGACGAAGAGCCCAGAAGAAAACTGCCGCAAATAAGAGCCAGGCCAGAAGATTGTTTCCCCCGCCTTTCATTTTATCCAAAGCTATAGCAAGAATTACAGGTGGCTGAACACTCCAGTAAGGGTCATAAACCGAAGCATTTCTAAAAATCAAACTGAAAATAAAAACTAAAACTGTTGCGGTAATATCTGCAAATAAAAGTGCAAAGGGATAAGAAAGGTTAAATCCCTCTGGTGACGAAAAATAATTATAGGCAAAAATTCCACAAAAACCTGCAAGAATATAAATAAGAAGAATTACAGTAAGTGCCACAGCCCGGTTCTTAATCAAAAAAAAACTCCAATCGAAAAGTATTTTGAATTATATTATAAATAGTAAAGTTTTTTCTACCAGACATAAAAAAAGTGGCCCCGCAAAGTACCACTTTCCTTATAAAATCACCTTACTACAGAGTAGCAATTGCTTTCTTAACTCTTTCAATAGACTTTTCAACACCCAATACAAGAATTGAACCAATTAATGGAGGACTTACTCTGCTGCCAGTAACTGCCATTCTTATTGGCATCATAAAGTCTCCCAACTTAATACCAAGTTTTTCAGCATATTCCTTTGCTAATGCTTCAGCAGCCTCATGATCCAATGATGGTAATTTCTCAATAAATTCCTTCGCATTTTCCAGAACTTCCTTTGTTTTTGCGGCATCAAGACGTTTTGGAATAATCTGGTCTGCAGGAGGAACAGCTGGTTCTGTAAACATAAAGTGAACCATTTCTGCAGCTTCTGTTAAGAACTTAAGGCGTTCCTGAATAAGTGGCATAAGTCCCATCAATGTTTTTTCAACATCTTCTGTACTCATGTTCATTGATTTATCAAGGCAGTAAGGTCTTCCGTCTTCGCCAAGTGCAACACCTGAGAATTCAGGACCAACATTTGGTTTTGGCTGAGGATTTTCTGGATTGATTTCCAATGTTGCATCGCCTGTTCCTGTAATAAATGGAAGTGTCCACTTGTACAGTTCTTCTGTAGAAAGCTGGCGGATATAGTTTGCGTTGTAATATTCAAGCTTCTTGTAATCAAATACAGCAGGAGCCTTGTTCAAATGTTCAAGTTTAAATGCCTTAGCAAGTTCTTCCAGTGTGTAGAATTCCTTTCCTTCTTCGTAAGAACAACCAAGCATTGCAACATAGTTTACAATTGCCTGAGGGAGATAACCGCGGGCACGGAATTCATTTACTGATGTAGAACCATGACGTTTTGAAAGTTTCTTTCCGTCTGAACCATTTACCATTGGAAGATGGCAGAATTCAGGGTGTTCCCAACCAAAAGAACGGTACATCTGAACGTGTAAAGGTGTAGAAGGAATCCATTCCTGAGCACGCATTACATGAGAAATCTTCATAAAGTGGTCATCAACAATATTTGCAAGGTGATAAGTTGGGAATCCATCACTCTTTAAAAGAACTGGATCTGGAGAAATATCTTCATTCTTCCATTCAATATCACCAAGAATATGATCGTGGAATTTTGTAGTTCCTTCCATTGGAACCTTAAGACGAATTACGTGTGGAACACCAGCGGCAAGTTTTTCCTGAACTTCTTCTGGAGTTAAGTGACGGCAGTTTCTGTCATAACCAGGAGCCATCTTGTTTTCTGTCTGAATTTTACGGATGCGTTCAAGTCTTTCTGCATCACAGAAACAGTAATAGGCTTCTCCCTTTTTGATTAATTCTTCTGCATATTTTTTGTAAAGTTCAAAACGTTCTGACTGAACATAAGGACCATATTCTCCGCCTTTATCTCCACCTTCGTCCCAGTCAATTCCAAGCCAGGCCATTGTGTCATAAAGATTCTTTACATATTTTTCGTCATAACGGGTACGGTCTGTATCTTCCAAACGAAGAATAAATTTTCCACCCTTTGAACGGGCATAAAGATAATTAAATAATGCTGTTCTAACACCACCAATATGCTGCATTCCAGTTGGTGATGGTGCGTATCTAACACGAACTTCTTTGATGTTTTCCATCATTTCCTCGATATTAATGAGATAATTACACCCTTGAGACGGGATGTAATATATTATTTTAATGAAAAGCCCCTATTTGTACAATAAATAGAAAAAAAACATGCTATAATTGATTTATGACTAATCCAATCTTAAAAATCATGGCCAGAAAATATAGAAAGGCCTGGGCTAAAAATGATTTAAACCGGGATAAATCTTTTACAATCCCCCAAAATATACAAGTAATCAAAGATATCGCCTATGGTCCAAAGAAAAAATGGAATCTGCTTGATGTAAATCTTCCCAAAAATGCAGATAAACTCTTACCCTGTATTGTCAGTTTTCACGGAGGAGGATTTTTTTACGGTACAAAAGAAACTTATCAGTTTTATGCCGCAGATTTAGCTTCAAGAAATTTTGCAGTCATTAATTTTAACTACAGATTAAGTCCAGAAAATCAATTTCCTAATCATCTTGAAGATTGTAATTTAGTATTAACCTGGCTGAAAGAAAATGCAGAAAAATATAATATAGATTTAGATAAACTTTATTTTGTGGGTGATAGCGCTGGAGCCCACCTTGCATATTTTTATTCTACAATCCTAACAAATCCCGCTTATGCCAGATTATACAATTTTAAAATTCCTTCCATCCGTCCAAAAGCAATTGGATTAAACTGTGGTCTGTATAGAATCGATACTCAGAAAAATCCTGTCTTAGCAAGGGCTTATTTTGGTTCGGTAAAAAAATCAAATCAAAAAGAGGATGAAATTCTAAATTACATTACAAAAGATTTTCCTCCATCTTTTATAACATCTGCCCCAAATGATTTTCTCTTAGACCAGGCAAAATCCTTTGCTGATTTTTTGGCATCAAAAGAAATTGTTACTATATTAAAAATATATGGCAATAAAGATGATTTACAGGCTTGTCACGTTTTTCATTTAAATCAAAAGTTAGATATTGCAAAAATGTGTAATGATGATGAATGTGCATTTTTTAAGTCTTTTCACTAATCATCATATAAAAGAAAAATCTTATTTATGCTATAATTTAAAGACACTCTGGAGGTTTCTTTAATGGCAGATTACCATGAATTTCCGCCCGCACCTGAAGGCACACCTGTAGCAAACTTTGTTCACTTACATGTTCACTCAGATTATTCATTACTTGATTCCTGTGCAACTCTGGACAAACTTGTAGCAAAGGCAAAATCATTAAACATGCCTGCCTTGGCCCTTACTGACCACGGAAACATGTTTGGTGCCCTCAACTTTGAAAAACTCTGCCATGTAAACGGAATTAACCCAATTGTTGGCGAAGAATTTTACGTAGCTTACGGCAGTCATTATAAACACGAAGACGTTCCTTACAGCCACAAGGGAGAAGAAGGGGATCGTCATGCCCACTACTTCCACTTAATCCTCCTTTGCGAAAATCAAAAGGGTTACGAAAATATGTGCTGGCTTAGTAGCCGTGCCTTTTGTGACGAAAACGCCCTTTACTATGGAAAACCACGTATAGATTTTGAACTTCTTGAACAGTACCACGAAGGACTTATCTGTTGTTCTGCCTGTATTCAAGGAGAACTGCCTCAAATGCTGCTGGCCGGCATGGAAAAGGAGGCGGAGGAACTTGCCTTAAAATATAAAAATCTTTTTGGTCCTGACCATTATTACATTGAACTTCAGGATCACGGCATTGCAGACCAGAAAATTGTTGCCGAAAAACTGATTGCTCTGGCACACAAACTTGATATTCCTCTTGTTGTTACAAACGACATTCACTATGTAGAAAAAGAAGATGCCATTGCCCAGGATGCATTAAGATGTATTGGTTTTAAAAATCTTCTTCATGATAAACATCAAAAAATGGGCGGCGACATGGATCTTGATAACTGGTACTTCAAAACTGAAGAAGAAATGCGTCAGCTATTCCCCCAGTGCCCTGAAGCCTACGACAACACAATCAAGATTGCAAACATGTGTAATCTTACTATTAAGCAGTACTCAACACCGGAACTTAAGGAATGTCTTCCACGTTTTGAACTTCCTGCAGAATTCCGCACCCATGGTGAAGACTATCAGAGCGACCAGAACGACTATGTAAAATATCTTGTAGAAGAAGGACTTAAAAAACGCTACAAGGAAATTACTCCAGAAATTCGGGAACGTGCCGACTACGAAATGAACACAATCTTTAGTATGGGATTCTCGGGCTACTTCTTAATCGTATGGGAATTTATCAACTGGTCAAAATCACTTTATGATCCGGTTCACAAATGTCCTAAGCACTATATTCCAATTGGACCTGGACGAGGTTCGGGAGCAGGTTCTCTTGTAGCTTATGCAATGACCATCACCGATATTGACCCATTCAGATATGGTTTGATTTTTGAACGATTCTTAAACCCAGAACGTGTATCCATGCCGGATTTTGACGTTGATATGGACTTCGACTATCGCCAGGAGATTATCCAGCACACCCGTGATTTGTACGGCGATGCTAACGTTGGACACATTGTAACCTTTGGTACCCTTAAACCAAAAAACTGTATTGCCGATGTTGGACGAATCCTTGGAATTCCTCTTGCCGAAGTAAACATGCTTAAAAAATGCATTCCAGAAAGTCCAAAGGCAAAACTTAAGGATGCCTTCAGTGAACCTACAGAAAAAATGCCTGATGGCGGCCAGCTTATTCCCTACAAGGATGACCCACGCTACCAGGAACTTTTTGACCTTGCATTCCGCCTTGAAGGTGTAAAGCGAAACACAGGTCTTCATGCCTCTGGTATGGTAATTGGTCTTACTCCACTTCCAAACTGGGCACCGGTTTTCAAAGACCCAAAAACTGGCGAAGTTGGCGTTCAGTACACCATGGATATTATTGAACCTTGCGGACTTGTAAAGTTTGACTACCTGGGACTTAAAACACTTTCGCTTATCCGCTATGCAGAAGCAATCATAAATAAACACCGGGCTCCTGGAACTCCAGAATTCGTTACGGCAAATGTAAGCGAAACTGATAAAGAAACCTTTGAACTTTTTAAACGTGGTGATTCAGTTGCCGTATTCCAGTTTGAATCTCCAGGTATGCAGAAAATCTTACGGGAATTTCAGCCTGAAAAAATTGAAGATCTGGTTGCTTTAAACGCCCTTTACCGCCCGGGTCCAATGGATTGTATTCCTCAGTACATTGAAGGAAAGTGGCACCCTGAAACCGTACACTACCCTGACCCTTCGCTGGAAGGCCTTCTTAAAGAAACTTACGGTGTAATGGTTTACCAGGAACAGATTATGAAGGTTGCCCAGATTATTGCGGGCTTCTCTCTTGGTGGAGCTGATATGCTTCGCCGTGCCATGGGAAAGAAAAAGCCTGAAGTTCTGATGGGTAAGAAAAAGGACTTCGTAGAAGGTGCTCTTAAAAACGGACATACAGAAAAACATGCCGAAGAGATTTTTGATATCATGGTTCCATTCGCTGGTTACGGTTTTAACAAATCTCACGCGGCTGCTTATTCGGTTCTTGCCTACCGCACAGGCTGGCTCAAGGCTCATTATCCTGCTGAATTTATGGCTGCCAACCTTACAAACGAAATTACCTCAACTGATGGACTTCCTGTTTATATTGAAGAAGCCCGCTCTATGGGAATTCCTGTAGATGCTCCTGATGTAAACCGCTCCGATGTTATTTTTGATGTTGTTGACGGGCGTATTGTATTTGGACTCAAGGGTATTAAAGGAATGGGCGAAGGAGCCGCAAGATCAATTGTAGAGGAAAGAGAAGAAAATGGTCCTTATAAAAACTTTATGGACTTTATTAAACGTACCTGTACAAGATTGGAAAAAGACGAAGAAGGTCATGAAAGAGTTGCCGTAAACAAAAAAGCTGTAGAAGTTTTAATTAAAACCGGAGGATTCGACCACTGTGGAGAAGAAAGCGGCCAAAATCTAAACAGACCGACCTTGCTTGCTAATATGGAAAATGTAATTAATTTTGCAATGGCAGAACTCGCAGATAAAATGAAAGGCCAGGGAGATCTTTTTGGAGACTTAAGTGAAGAAGAAAAGGCTTTCCCAGATTTTAAATACACAATCGTAGATGATTTACCAACAATGGAAAAATTAAATCTTGAAAAAGAATGTATTGGAATCTATGTCAGCGGCCACCCGCTTGATGATTACCGTAAAGCAATAGAAAGAGCTGTAACAGTAAAATCTTCAACAATTGAAAGAATTGGGGCAGAAGAAGAAGCACAAAAAAAACAACTGGCAGCCTCTGGAGCTAAATACTGGCAATTAAAAAATTATGGAAAAGATTATATTGCTCTTGGAATGTTAAATGATTTGAGAGAAATCAGAAATAAAAAAGGTGAGTACATGGCCTTTGGAAAACTTTCTGATATCGATGGACAAATTGACTGTACAATTTTTAGCCAGCAATGGACAAATTTAAAAGTACAGTTAAAAACAGGAGAAATTTACGCATTTAAAGGTAAAGTTGATGGAAGCCGTGATACACCATCTTTACTTGTAAATGAAATTCTAGATCCAAATCAATTAGAAAATCACTCGGCTACTTCTCTACACATTCAATTAACACCCTCATTTAATAGCGAAGCAGATCTTTCTAATTTAAAAGATTTTTTATTTGATAATTCAGGCTCATGTTCAGTATATTTTCATATAGACACAGGAAATAATCCTTTTGTCATCAAGGCAAACGAACAAATGAGAGTTACAGGCTCAACAGAAATTGTTAAACAAATTAAAGACCTGCCATTTGTCAAGAATGCTTGGACTGAATAGGAGTTTTATATGAAAATTGTACTAACTTTACTTTCGCTTATAGTTATTATTTATACTATTTTATGTTTTATAAATGTTATGCTTTCCTGGATTCCGGGGTCTAAATTCACAAAATTTGGCAGATTTATTTCCAGTATTTGTGACCCATATATGAATCTTTTTTCCAACCGAGGATGGTTCAGAATCCGTAATATGGATTTTTCGCCAATAATTTCAATTGGTTTACTTTCGATTTTGACTTCAATTTTGGCTGCAATTTCAGGTTCGGTAAAAGTAACATTTGGTTCAATTCTTGCTATGATTTTAAATATGGTACTAGATCTTTTATCTTTTGTACTTGGAATGCTCTTTCTTTTACTGTTGATAAGATGGATTACACTTATGATTAATAAAGGGCAGACAAATTCTAATTCCATCTGGTATCATCTTGATTCCTATCTTACAAATATCAGCAGAAAGATTTCAGAAATATTCGCAAGAAAATATCTGTCTTACCAGAATTCACTCTTGATTTCCTGGATTACAATACTGCTGGTTTTAATTATCAGCTCTCAATTACTTAGAATAATTATTGGGCTTTGTTTAAAAATCCCATTCTAATTAAAGTGAAATTAAACGAAATCAACGCACCTGTTTCTTCATTAACAGGGCTGGGGCCTGCATTAACTAAGATTCTCGCAAAAATAAATATCTTCACCGTAGGAGATTTACTAAAGTATTATCCCCGTGACTATGAAGACAGAACAAAGAGAGTTTCTTTAAGTCAGTTTGAAATCAACCCAAAAATTCATACTGTTGCCTATGTTTTACGCCATGAATGGTTTGGCTACGGTAATATGAAAACTCTAAAGATTATAATCAACGATGGAACTTTGAATGCAGAACTCATATGCTTCAGACGGGCATTTTTGGAAAACTCTTTACCAGTCGGCAGTTTTATTTCCCTTCATGGAACCTTTGGAATTAAATACAATTGTCTGCAAAGTTCTACTTTTGAAGCAACAAAGATTCAATTACCAGATTTAATCGATAAAGTTACTGGTCAGGTTGATTTTTCAGCACTGGCAAAAATAAATCCACCTGACAATCACATATTCCCTGTTTATCCGCTTACAGAAGGATTAACTCAAAAAGTTTTAATAAAAGCAATCAATAATGCAATTAAACAGTACACCTTTGGTCTTGAAGATGAAATACCACAAAATCTCCTTGAAGAAAGAAAATTGCTACATAAAATTGATGCTATAAAAAAGATTCATAATCCTCAAAGCATGGATGAAGCTGAAGAAGCCCGTAAAACTTTAGCTTATGAAGAACTTTATCTTTTCCAAAAAACTGTAATTGACCGGGCTTATAAACACAAGGGTACTTTACCAGAATTAGAAAACGCAGTTTCAGATATTACTTCAAAACTTCAAGCAAGAGTTAGCCCGGAGGTTTTTGAAGAATCACTTTCCCCTTTGCAAAAACAATTTTTACATCAACTGCCCTATAAATTAACACCCGATCAAATGACTGTGATATATCAGATGGATAGTGATATTGATAAAGGGTACGAAGAAAGAGCCAGACTACAAAATCAAGCAGAAAGAGGAATTCCAATGCCAAAAAAGATTCCTTTTAGTATGGCCAGATTATTACAAGGAGATGTAGGATGTGGAAAAACCCTGGTATCTTTATTTATCTGCCTTAGGATAATCAGCTGGAAAGGACAATGTGCTTTTATGGCTCCAACAGAATTATTAGCCAGCCAGCATGCCGAAACCACAGCCCGACTTCTTGATTTTCTTGGTATAAGAGTTGCATTTTTAACCGGAAATGTTAAGGCTGCAGGAAGAAATCAAATCCTAAAAGCTTTAAAAGAAGGTCAGATTGATATCATTATTGGAACCCACGCTTTATTTTCTGCAAATACAATCTACAAAGATTTACAGTTAGCCGTAATTGATGAACAGCACCGTTTTGGTGTTTTACAACGCCAGGCAATTCTGGAAAAAGGACGAAAAATAATAAATGGAGTTTCTTTTGAACCACACCTTCTGATGATGAGTGCAACACCAATTCCTCAAAGTCTGGCACTTACAGTTTTTGGAGATTTAGATCTTTCTACAATTAAAACAATGCCAGAAGGAAGAAAAGAAATTACAACCTATCTGGTTAGAGAAGGCAACGAAATTAAAGCTTATGAAGAAGTCCGTAAAGAACTTCAAAAAGGAAGACAGGCATATTTTGTCTACCCTGCTATCAACAGCGACAATCCCACTGTGCAGTTAAAATCCGCCCAACTCGCCTTCGATAAACTATCAAAGCATATTTTTCCCCAGTACAAATGTGCATTAGTCCATTCAAAAATACCAGAAGAAGAACAGGAAAGTATTTTTAGAGATTTTAGAGACGGGAAAATAAATATTCTGGCCGCTACCACTGTAATAGAAGTAGGCATAGACGTCCCAAATGCTACCTGTATGGTTATTGAACAGGCTGACCGTTTCGGGATGGCCCAATTACATCAGTTAAGAGGAAGAGTTGGAAGAGGAAAGGAACAATCTTACTGTTTTTTAATCTACAGTCAAAATCTAACTAAAACTGGAATTGAAAGAATGAAAGTACTTAGACAAAGTACAGACGGTTTTTATATTGCTGAACAGGATTTAAAAACAAGAGGTCCCGGCGAAATTACCGGAACCCTTCAAGCTGGACAATTGGAATTTAACATTGCCGATTTATCAAAAGATCAGGAATTACTTTATCAGGCAAGGCAAGATGCCTTACAAACTTACATTTCCCGATAATTTATGCTACACAGTAATCAAGTAAACGGCGAGCTCTTGTTGGATGCTGTAATCTCTGAATAGCATGTTTTTCAATCTGACGGATTCTTTCTTTTGTCAAATCACATTTATCACCAACTTCTTTAAGAGACATTGGTTTTGTATTGTTTAAACCATAGCGCATTCTGATAACTTTGGCTTCTGTTGGGCGTAAAGTATCAAGAACTTTATCAATATCATCAGCCATAGAAATATCAATTGCTTTATCTTCTGGGCGACCATAAAGTTTGTCTTCCTGGAAGTCTGCAATATTTGTGTTATCTTCACCGTTATTTACTTTTGCATCAAGAGAAACCATATCTTTTGCAATATTTACCATTTCCCTTACATGTGATGGTTCCATATTAAGCATAGCTGCAATTTCTTCATATTCTTCCTGTTCAGTTTTATTACTTCCAATAATTTTTTTAGCATGTTCAATCTGAACAAGTTCATTTGCTCTGTTCAAAGGAAGACGAATTGCACGACTCTTTTCGCAAATTGCCTTTAAGATGCTCTGTCGAATCCACCAAACAGCGTAGGAGATAAAATGATAACCCTTAGAAACATCAAATTTCTTAATTGCAACAAGAAGACCAATATTTCCTTCACTAATTAAATCAATTAAATCAATTCCATGATTCTGGTATTTTTTAGCAACATTTACAACAAATCTAAGATTTGAATTTACAATCTTATTTTTTGCAGCCTGATCACCTTCTTTTGCTTTAATAGCAAGTTCTGTTTCTTCTTCATGGGTTAGTAAAGGAATTCTGTTGATTTCTTTAAGGTACATTGAAAGAACTTCATCTTCATTTTTCATAATTTATCTCCTCATAAACCGAAGTTTACACTTAATTAATAGCAATTTTCGTGCCAAGTCTTACAAAAAGAAATAAATTTTCAAATTTTCTGAATTTATTTAGATTTTTTTGATTTTTTTATCTTTTTTTACGATTTTTCTTGCCTTTTAGAAAAAAAATTATTAACCATCGGGTATTTTTGACCACTTTTAAAAATTTCTCCCGAAAGTCATCTTTTTTTTGTGTACTTTTGACACAGGCAAAAAAAAATGCGCCAAAACTGAGACATTTTGACGCACTTAATAAAATCACTAAGAAAAACCAGGCTTTTGAACTATCTAAAGATTTTCTATTTGTTTTTGAAAAAATAAATAGCCATAAGACAGGCATAATAAAAAAGACAAATTCCCAGAACAATAAAAGTCATAGCAGTTGATTTTGACGCAAGTCCTACAAGAACAATTATTGGAATACCAAAAATAACAGCTGTACTTGTTCCTGTTACAAGATTATTAGCAGCTGGAGTTTCAAAAGACGTATCAATTTCGCGAACTAAAAGAATTCCAGAACTGATTATTCCTGTCAACATACCAAACATAGAAAGGAATCCTTCTTCTTCATAACCTCTATCAATTCTGTTACAAATAACCTTAAGATGAACAAATGTTACAATTCCACCTAAAATTGACATAAGGATAAAAGGTAACCAAAGTCCTTTCAAATCTTCAAAATTAATTGTACCAATACCACAAACAATCATTACATCAAAAGCAAGTCCAGAAATTCGATTCAAAAGATAATTGTTCTGATACTGATGTCTCATAACCATAAATTTCTTAAAGCATTTAGAAATCAAATTAAGCAGATAGGCAAACAATGTACCAAAAAGGAAATTAAAACCCCAGAACATGGAAGAAACAAGTTTATCAACTGCAGAAGCATGTTTTGCAAGAAAACTTGTAAATCCCCATAAGAAAAGATATGTAATTACATAAACAAGGAAAATCAATCCAATCTGAATTGTAAGACGATCGATTGAATGAGATACAGGAATTTCATCTTTATCAAGAAAATCTTCAATTGTTACGCTTTTAGAAAGTTCAGAAGGCTGAGTATTTAACTGTTTCTTAAACTTACCTTTTTTTTGCACCAAGATTAAGATAGATTACACCAACAATACAAGCATCAATAAAACCAGTTGCAGCTATTGCAAGGCCAAAAGAAAGTCCCCCTGCAAAACCGAGTTTTTCATAACTTGAACCAATATTATTACCCTTTCCAGGTCCCTGTCCAAAGCCCATTGGAAGAAGTAAACCAGAAACTTTAAAAAGATCTGGAATAAAAGTATAAGCTAGGAAAATAGAAACAATTAAGCCCACAATTCCCTGAATTGAATAAGTACTTACGATTGTGGCACCACTTTTGATTGCAGTCATAAAATCAGACTTAGAAGAATCATCTTTTTTACTTACACGCAAAGACAAGGCAATAAAACCTATTCCAAGACAATGATATGTAAGTATTTCCAAAAAGTTTGTATCAATCTTAATAACATTAAGATATTTTAGACCTAATAATAAAAATTCACCCAAAA
>CAMGTC010000055.1 GCA_946061765.1 uncultured Treponema sp. | reverse complement strand
TACCAACTGCAGCACTTGCTTCTGTACTAATCTGAGAAACAAAAAAAGTATCTGCCATATTATATAAAGCAGTAACTAACATTGAGATAACAGTGGGAACAGCAAGGCTTGTTACCAACTTCCAAACCGGTGTATTTAACATCTTGTTGTACTGAGAATCTGCCGAAATATTATCTTTTTTTTCCATAATTATTAAATTATAATTTTTTTCTGCTTTTGTAACTACTTGAAAAAAGACGATTTTATCTTTAATATTTTTTCTATGTTAAATAATGAGTTTATTTCTGAATTTTTAGATTCAGACACTATTGCAGCTTTACCTTCTTTTATTTCAAGTAAGGATAATTTTAAAGAATCTGCTGATAAAATTGCTTGTGCTTTTGGTTCTAAACCTGGTTTTTCATCAATGATTGACGAAGATGTAAAAAAATTATCAATTAGTTTTAAAAACAATCTTACTTTACTCATTCAAAAAACATGGGTAGAAAAATCTGATATTGCATTAAAGGACAAAGTTCTTCTTCAGTTAGATAAAATCCTTAAAGATGAAAATTCTTCATGGATTTCTATTTATCCTCTTTTCTTAGAAATTATAAATCAATCAGTATATTTAATGTTTGGTCAACCAACAAATACTCCTGATTTTTCTGAATATGCTATCCGTATTGATCCAGAATTTGGTATTTTCTGGTGGTACATCTCATCTCTCCCCACAAAGATTGATTGGAATGAAGAAAAGTGCCGGATTGCTATTATGCTTGGAATGTATTTCTTAGCAAATTATTAATGCAAGATAAAAAAACGGAGCTTTTCTAAAAGTTCCGTTTTTTTTTATAAAAATCCTTTTAGACCAATAAAAAATGGAGGATAAAATGGATATCAATAAAATTTCAGATTCACTAAGAAAAGGAAGCCAAGTTCTTGCAGGTCAGACGGCTGCTCAAAAAAATATTGCACTTTCTGCAGTTATTGAATCTATAAAAAGCAATAAAAGCAAAATTCTT
Source organism: uncultured Treponema sp. (assembly GCA_946061765.1). GTDB lineage: Bacteria > Spirochaetota > Spirochaetia > Treponematales > Treponemataceae > Treponema_D. The sequence continues at coordinate 11,403 of CAMGTC010000055.1, read as the reverse complement.
GAAGCAAATAAAATAGATGTAGAAAATTCCAGAAATAAAGGCGTTTCAGAAAGTTTAATTGACCGTCTTAGTCTGGATGATAAAAAAATCAATGGCATTATTGAAAGTATTCAGGCTATAATTCAACAAACTGATCCTATTGGAGAAGAACTTGCAGGATGGAAAACTCCAAACGGAATGCAAATTCGACAAGTTAGAGTTCCAATTGGAGTAATTGCAATTATTTACGAAAGTCGTCCAAATGTTACTGCAGATGCTTTTTGCCTGGCATATAAAAGTGGTAATGCTATTTTACTCAGAGGTTCTTCAAGTGCAATAAATTCAAACAAGGCTATTGTAAAAGCCATAAAGGAAGGACTTTCCAGTCCAATGGCAAAATCTTTTGGGGTAGAAAATGCAATTGAACTGGCCCCTTGCGAAAATCACGAAGAAGTTCAAGAAATTCTTTCTGCCGTTGGTAAAATTGATTTAGCTTTACCTAGGGGTGGGAAAAAACTTATTCAAACTGTAGTAGAAAATGCAAAAGTACCAGTAATTGAAACAGGTAGCGGCGTATGTCATCTCTACATAGAAGAAGATGCAGATTTAGATATGGCTGTAAAAATTGCAGAAAACGCAAAAATTCAAAGACCTGGTGTTTGTAACGCAATCGAATGTATAGTCGTAAATAAAAAGGTTTTACAAGAATTTTTACCAAAACTTTCTGAAACTTTTGCCGGACGAGTTAAGTTTCATGCAGATGCTTCTTCTTTTGATATTCTTTCCAAGTGCGAAATTAGCCTTGGTAGACAGAATTCTGTTTTTCAGGCAAATGAAGACGATTTTGGTAATGAATATTTGGACTACGAAATCTGTATTAAAACAGTTGAAAATTTAAATCAAGCTATTGAATATATTAATTCACATAATACAAAACATTCGGAAAGCATAATAACTAACAACAGAGCAAAAGCCAGAAAATTCCAGAACGAAATTGATGCTTCTTGTGTTTATGTAAACTGCTCTACACGTTTTACAGACGGCGGAGAATTTGGATTTGGAACCGAACTTGGAATAAGTACTCAAAAACTACATGCCCGCGGTCCAATGGGAATTAAGGCATTAACTACAACAAAATACCTCATCGATGGAGAAGGACAAATTAGGTAGACAGAATATGAGTAAAGAAATATCTGAATCAATTAAAAAAGCTAGAAAAATCGTAGTTAAAATTGGAAGTAACACTTTAGCAAAGGCCGATGGAACTATAAATACAGAATTTATGATAAACTTTGCTCAACAATGTGCAAGTTTAATCAAAATGGGAAAACAAATTATTTTGGTTTCTTCTGGAGCACAGGTTGCTGGTGTTTCTACAACAAAAGAATGGGCCCGCAAAAAAGATGTTCATTACCGCCAGGCTCTTTGTGCAATTGGACAGGTAGAACTAATGCATCAATGGCGTAAAGCTTTCCAAACTCAAGATTTACATATTGGTCAGCTTTTACTTACAAAAGATGATTTTAATAATGAACATAGAAGTCTTAATATTAGAAACACTTTATTCACATTAGTTGATGAAGGCGTTGTACCAATTATCAATGAAAACGACAGCGTAAGTTTTGATGAAATTAAAATTGGTGATAATGATAACCTTTCGGCTCTTACAGCAATTTTATGGTCTGCAGATCTTTTAATTTTATTCAGCGATATTGATGGAATTTACACTGATAATCCTAAGACTAATAAAAATGCCCAGTTGATTGAAACTGTAAAATCAATTCCTGAATTACGAAAATCAATTACTATTGGAGAAGCAAATTCTTTTGGTACGGGTGGAATAGAAACAAAAATTCAGGCTGCCGAAAAAGTAACAGAATATGGAATTGAAATGCTTTTATCAAATGGCGGAAGAGAAAACTCTTTAATTAGTCTTTTGGAAGATAATTCTAAAGGAACTCTTTTTTCTGGGTTTTAGAATAAAAAAAATGGAGGCAAAATAAATGAAAATTGGATGTATTGGAACTGGTGCAATGGGTGGCGCAATTATGCGTGCTGTTTGTAAAAAATATGATGTTAGCCAGATTAAAATTACAGATAAAAATACAGAAATGGGAAAAGCATTTGCTTCGGAAACAGGTGCAACTTTTGTAAATTGTAATAAAGAGATTTTAGATTGTGATTACATTTTTTTAGCTGTAAAACCACAGTTTCTTTGTGATGTTTTTGACGAAATTAAAAATGATATTTCTTCTGATTCTGTAATTATTTCCATGGCGGCTGGAGTGAAAATTGAAAAACTAGAAAAATTTGCACCAAAAGCACGTTTTATAAGAATGATGCCAAATGTTTGTGCACAAATTGGACAAGCAATGACAGCAATTACATACGGACAGAACATTAGTGAAGAGGAAGCAAAAACTGCACAAGAAATTTTGAGTTCAGCAGGAAAGGTAGAAATTGTTCCAGAAAAATTAATGGATTGCGTTACAGCTGTTTCTGGTTCGGGTCCCGCATTTGTTTTTATGTTTATTGAAGCTATGGCCGATGCAGCAGTACGTTGTGGAATGCCAAGAGCCCAGGCTTATACTTACGCTGCTCAAACTGTATATGGTTCTGCGGGTATGGTTTTGGAAAGTGGAAAACATCCTGCAGTTTTAAAAGATATGGTTTGTTCTCCTGCAGGTACAACAATCGAAGGCGTTGCAGCACTGGAAAAAAATAACTTTAGAAATGCTGTAATAGAAGCTGTAACTTCTGCATGCCAAAAATCAATTTCTTTGGGAAAATAATTATTCTCCTGTAATTTTATAATCCCAGTTATGTTTTGGATAACGGCCTTTCATCTCTTTACAGATTTGAGGCCAGACTCCATTCCAAAAATTTTCCAAATCATCTGTTATTTGAAGTGGACGGCTTGCAGGCGAAAGTAATCGTAATAAAACTTTCATTCCACAAATTCTTGGGGTTATAAAAATTCCAAAAATTCTTTGAATTACAACTTCAATTACCGGCCTTATAACCAGTTGATTTTTATCTTCTGGCGAAGCTAATTTTTCGTAAGTAACTTTTACTTTTTTTCCATTTGCTAAAGTAAAACTTAAGGGTGCCAAAGAGTCAATTTTTGTTCCATCTAAATACCAGTAAAGAGCATCGTAAATTATTTGAGAAGTAATTTTATTTTCCTGCCCCATAAATGGGAGTAACCACTCTTCAACCGAAGCAACCATTGAATTAATTATTTTTTTATTAAAGTTAAATTCTTCTTCACTATCAAAATCGTGATTTTCCTCATTTAAATTCTGTCTACTCAAGTCTAATTTACCACATTCCTGACCTTGTTGAATTAAAAACTGATAACGAATCAAAAGTGAATTAATTTTCTGATCCAATGGCAGGCACTTTAACCCCTTTTCTTTAACTTTATTTACCCAGGCAAAAGCAAAATCCTTACTGGAAACAGGCAATTTTTTACTGGAAATTAAAATTTTTCCAAACAAATTTTCCTGAGTTTTTATGATTTTTCCATTTAAAAAACGTGAAATTTCATGAATTTCCAGTCGATTTTTAATAAATTCTTCAACATTTTGCCATGAAATTTCCTGAAACTTAAATATTATATTTTTATTTCCACATGATAACACTTCGGGAGCAACAATCCACTGGGGCAAAGCATTTGAGTTTATGTAGTGTGGATTTTTAATCTCATTCTGACCAATTAGAGCTTTTCTACCAGAATAAAACTGGTATTCAACCTGACCATCTGAACTTTCCCCTGCTTTTTTTGCAAGTCTGTCTGGAAAACCTTCTAATAATAATTTTCCGAATTCTGTCGACCTGTTGGCCCACGCAGATTTTTTTACCCCGATTTTTTCTAATCTTGTTTTTAAATCTTTAATAAATCTATTTTGAATTTCAGGCGAAGAATTAGAATAATTTGTATAAGAGATTATATCTTCTGGATTTGCTCCTGCTAGAAGAATACAGCCCAAACGTGGATTTAGGCCAAGAGATAAAACATCTCTACCTTTTTGAGTTATATGTCCGTCATTTTTTATACAATTCAAAATTTCTAAAAGTTGATGACTACTTTGCCAGGAAGAAGGATTTGGAGGATCAAGCCAATCTATCTTATCAAGATTATAAATACCCCGCTTAGAGCATTCTAAAACCAGGGACAATAAATCAGCACGTAAAATTTCTGCTTCCTGATTTTTATTTCTTGGGTCAAATTTATTCCAAAGTCTTATACATTTTCCTTCTTTTTCACGACCTGCACGACCACATCTTTGCTGAGCAGAAAATTCACTTTCCACTTCGGTGTATAAACCTTCCATCCCTGTTGAAATATTTTGACGGTTAATTCTTGATAAACCACTGTCAATTACCAGCGTAACACCGGGGATTGTAAGGGATGTTTCTGCAATTGCCGAAGAAAGTATTATTCTGCACTTATCGTTTGTACCAGGACGAAGAATCTTTTTTTGCTCTTCAAGACTTACCGAAGAATGAAGAATGCAAATTTCAACTGATGAATCGCCCTCAAAGTATTCCTCTAGTTTTTGCTGGCAGGAACGGATTTCTTTTATTCCAGGTAAAAATACTAAAATACTTTCTCCCAGCCGCTTATGATTTAAGATAATGCTTTCTATTGATGATTTATCGTCGTAACTAATATCTACCGGGTAGATTTTTCCAGGGATGTTTAATATAGGGGTCTGTCCCCCTTGTCCCCCTAAATTCCCCAAATCTTTATCCAAAAAATCAGCAATCTTTTTACAATCAATAGTTGCTGACATAATTACAAGATATAGATTATCCCGCAAAATCATAGCTTCTTTTAAAAAAGCTAAGGCCAAATCAAGTTGAACAGATCTTTCGTGAAATTCATCTAAAATCACAAGATTGAATTTTTCTAAAGCAGGATCTTCTTGTAATTGCTTTACCAAAATAGCTTCAGTTACTACTTCGAGTTTATTCTTTTCTGATACTTTTTTTTCAAGGTGAACTTGATATCCAACACTTTCTCCACTTTTTTCATTTAGTAATGAAGAAAGTCTATTAGCAACCCCCAGAACAGAAATTCTTCTTGGTTCTGTCATTAGGATTTTACCTTGAAATTCATTTAGAAGAGCTAAAGGGAGGACTGTGGATTTTCCGGCTCCAGTTTCTGCGGTTAAAATTACAGTACGGGTTGGAGATTTTTTTAAATTTTCACAAATCTGGTTTAAATGAGCATATATTGGATAATTATTAATCTCTGGAGATAATTCCATCTTAAATAAAATATTCTACAATAAATACAATTACACAACAGACACTGGCAACAGGAAGAAGTCCAGCACCAAATAGTGATAAAACAATTCCTACCAAAAGTGCAGCTGTACCTGCTATTGGAGATTCGGTAGCCTGAATTATGGCTGGAAATGTCATAACCGATAAAGTTACATAAGGTACATAATACAAAAATGATTTTAAGAATTTATTTTTAATTGGTTTTCGAATCAAAGTTAATGGCAAAACTCTAATCAAATAAGAAACTAAAAAAGCTGTAAAAATTGAAATATATATATTAAAAGTCATTATTTTTCCTCACTTGCAGATTCTTCATTTTTTTCAGAAGTTTCTTCATTTTCATCTTTTATCGGTTTGATAATTGCTACAATACTTGAAATCAAAATTGTCAGAATGATTGTTCTTGTGCCGCCCGAAAGATTTTTTACCCATGGAATTAATGTAGAAGCATAACTGGAAATAAAACTGATAACAACAGCAATTGCTATTACAAAATTCTTCTTTGCAGGAGGAATTATGATAGCGATAAACATACCGTAAAGGGCAACAGAAAGGGCACTTACAATTCTATCTGGTAAAAAGTTACCGGCAATTATACCTAGGGAAGTTCCAATACTCCAAAGAGGAACAGAAATTGCTATAGCACCATAATTGTAAAAAGGATTAATAGAACCCGGACGAGCAATTGTTATTCCAAAAATTTCATCTGTTACCCCAAATCCTACTAAAAAGCGATGAATCATTGATGTACTTTGATCAAAACGCTGACTTAAAGCACAACTCATAAGCATATATCTTGCGTTTACAACTAAAGTAATAATTGCAATTTCAATAAAAGATGCGTGAGATTCAATCGAAGTGAATAAAGCATATTCTCCAGCAGAAGCTACATTTAAAAAACTTGCGATAAATCCCTGTAAAGCATTAAGTCCTGCTTTTTTAGCTACAATTCCCAATGAAAAAGCTACAGCAAAGTATCCCAAACCAATTGGAAGACCATCACGAATTCCCTGCACAAAAACTTTTCCCTTTTTACCCATTTTTGCAAAACCTTATTAATTAATTTTTCCCTCTTACTTAAAGAATTATTAAACTGTCCTTCCATCCCATTCTTTTGAATGATTTTTTTCAAACTCGATTACCTTATCAAAATCTACTTGAGGAGCACAATTTTGTTCAATATTCATTGCAGTTGTATGAAGACGCCTAATACAATCTGATTTTTCTTTATAGCCAAGTTTAGACTTTTCTATACTTTCACGCAAGATTCTAATAGATTCATCATAAATTTTCAAAGGTACAGGAAATGGATGACCGTCTTTTCCGCCATGAGCAAAAGAAAATCTTGCAGGATCGGTAAATCTTGAAGGAGTACCGTAAATAACTTCACTTACTAAAGTTAATGCCTGTAAAGTTCTTGGGCCAAGACCAGGAGTTAAAAGTAAACTTTCAAAATCTTTTGGTTGACTTTGATATGCATTTGCTAAAACTCCCCCAAGCCTTTTTAAATTTACATCTTCTGCCAAAACTTCATGATGAGTTGGCATTACAATTGAGCGTCCTTGACTTTCAAAAGTAAAAGTACCAGGGGTCTGTCCCCACATAACATTAGGGGTCTGTCCCCTCTGATTACCCGGATTTTCCGAGATCTGTCCCCTCTGATTTAAACTTTCAAGTTCCTCTTGAGTAAAAAGTTGCCCCTGTTCATTTTCGGCTGGTAAAACCAATGAAGATTTTTTTATGCTCTGGACTTTATTATTTTGCAATAAAATAATTTGATTTTCTGGTTTTCCAATCTGACTGATTTCACTTAAAACCCTGTCTGGACTTTCAAGGCTTAATTCCAAAATAGATTTTCTAGTATCACGTGCAGTTTCAGCTGTAAGATTACAGATCTGTCCCCTATTTTCTCCCACAACTCCAGTATGAGGATTTTCCACAAAACTTCTTAAATCTTGAGAACACCAATGATATCTTCGGGCCTTTTTTTCATCTACATTCATACCCTGCTGAACTACAGCCCACTTTCCACTTTGAGTCAGAATAAAATTATGCTGATACAGCTGAAATCCATCTTGAACTGCATTATTATCAACCTTAGCAACTAATTTACTGTTACGTACAAATTCATCGCCATTAAGGCCTGTTTTATTAGCAATTTCCAGCAATTCATCAGGAGTCATCCTGGAATATTTTCCACGACCCCCGCAAATATAAATTCCCAGTTCTTTAGCACGCGGATTTAATCCTCTTTTTAGCGCATACATAACAGAAGTTGTTATTCCCGACGAATGCCAATCCATTCCCATTACCGCACCAAAACTTTGAAACCACAGAGGATCACTTAATCTTACCAAAACTTCATCTGGCCCAAAATTTTCAACTAATGATTCTGTGATTAAAGTTCCAAGAATCATCATCCGATCGGCTAACCATCGGGGGACAGTTCCCGGATGAAGAGGTAAATCCGCATGACCAGAATTTCTTATATTTGCCATTTGAAACTTTTATTTCTCCGGTTTTAAATAAACACTAATGTAATTTTCTGTGTTCAAATATTTTTTTACCTGTTCCTGCATTTCTTCTGTTGTAATATACGAACAAATTTTTTCAACATCAGAACTAACCCACATTGGTTCATTTTGAATTACAAGTTCATTTAAAATTCTTGTTACCCACCAGTTATCATCTCTTAAATTTGTTTCTCGGGCTCGTCTAAGATTTTCCTGGATTTTTGAAATATCTTCATCCAAAACTTTTTGAGTTTGCAAATTCTTTAATTGATTAAATACTTCTTGAGTTAATTCATCCTGACGAGATGGCTGACAACCAAAATTAATTTCATAATTGTAAAAACGTTCTGGATAACCATCTATTCCTCCAAAAACGCCTATTCCATACGAACCGCTTTTATCTTCACGAATTGATTGTCTAAGTTTAATTTCAAGCAAAGAACAAAGAGTATTTGCCAAAAGTCTTTCTTTGTATGATTTTTCTATATCCCCTTCTTTTGATAATAATCCGCCAAAACCTATGTAAACCTGTCCCTGAACATCTAAGCCTTTATAAACAGTTTTATTTGTTACACCTTCTGGGAAATCATATGGTTTTATGAATCTTTCTTCATATTTTTCGTTACATTGTAAACTTCCCAAGTAAGAAATTAACATATCATTCAATTTCTTTTCATCAAAATTTCCAACAATGATAAAAGTAAAATCTGCTGGGTTGCCAAAACGTTCCCTGAATACTTTTTCTGAAAGTTTCTGATCCATCTTGTTTACATAATCCATATTTAATGGAGCGGTATAAATATCATCTTTTCCATAAAGAAGTTCCAATATTTCATCCACAAAAACATCTCTTGGCTGAGTTCCATGAACTTTTGCAGTTTCTTTTAACTCATTCATTAAAACATTCCAGCCTTCATCTGTAAACTGAGGATTTGAAAATATAAGATTTATGACTTGGAATAAAGTTTCCATATCATCATTTGTGGATGAACCTGAAATATATTCATTTGAATTAGCAATATCGATATCAAAGTTTATATTTTTTGTTGATATTATTTTCATAAACTGATTATAAGACAGACCATTAAGGCCGGATTTAATCATATAATTAACAGCAAATTTTCCAGATGGGACTTCATTTTCATTTACTTTATAAAGACCACCATTACTGTATGCATAAAGATTAAATTTATTTTCAACAAAATCTGTATGCTTAGTAATAATTTTAATTCCATTACTTAAAGTGATTTCTTTTGCTGATAATTCAGAAATATCTTTTCTAGCAGAAATTTTTGCCTTTGACTTTGGTTTATCCATCAAACTATCATCTAAAACATCATCCTCATAAGCAGATAACTCATCTTTATTATGATAGTTTTTCCAGATATCCATAATCTTTTCTTTACTTGGAATATCAGTAGCTGAATCTGGAGCCTGAAGGAACATTAATGTACCTCTATTCTGATAATACTTTTTAATGCTTGTATTAATTTCGTCAATTGTAATTTCATTAACCAATGTTTTAAGAAGATTATAAGAATCCTCTGCCGAAATAACAATTGAACCTCCAATAGAATAAGAAACCAGGGAATCAGCATGACTAGAAGATTCAGTTTTATCACGATTGATATATTCCTGTTCCAAAGAAACTAAAATACTGTCTTTAAATCTCTTAATCTCACCTTCGCTAACACCATGAATTAAAATTCTATCAACTTCATCAAGATAAGTTTTAAAAGCGTTTTCGAAATTACCATTTTTTGGAACAATTCCAAAATATTCAAAGGCACTGTTATCGGTGTATGTAAGATTGTCAGCCCAAGCTTCAAGCCAAGGAGAATCAGCTGTAGAAGAAATTTCTACCAAACGTTGATTAAAAATTAAACGTCCAATATATAATGACATAAAATCACGATAATCTTTTACAGTTTCTAAAGCTTTATAATCAGCTCTCTGTTGAAAAATCTGAAGGACTTCGTATTTTTGTTCTGAGTCCAAAAATAAGCAAACATCCTTTTCTTGCTGGGCAGGAACTACAAAAGTTGGACGAATTAAATTTTCAGAATTTGCAGGAATTTCAGACATTACAGAAACAATCGCATCTTCTAATATTTTTTGATCAATATCACCAACAGCTACAAGTGACATAAAATCTGGTCTGTACCATTTTTTGTAAAAATCCATAATTTCATCTCTGGTAATATTGTGAATTACATCCATACTACCAATTGGTAGTCTACTGGCATAACGTGAATCTTTAAGTAAAAAAGGTACAAGTTTATCTGAAACTCTTCCCTGAAGCCCCTGTCTTAAACGCCATTCTTCTGTAACAACACCGCGTTCTTTATCAATTTCTGCCTGCTCAAAAGACAAAGCACAAGCCCAGTCGTGAAGAATCAATATTGCTGTTTTTAAGATTTGAGAATCATCAGCGGGAATTTCAAGTTTGTAAACAGTTTCATCAAAACTGGTATAAGCATTTAAATCAGAACCAAAAGACATACCAATTCGCTCAAAATAATCTACAATTTCTGATTTTTCAAAATTTTCAGTACCGTTAAAAGCAAGATGTTCAATAAAATGAGCCAGTCCCCTTTGATTTTCTTCTTCCATGTTAGAACCAACTTTTACAACAAGACGAAGAATAATTCTGTTTTCAGGTTCACTATTTTGACGAAGATAATAAGACATTCCGTTATCCAAAATTCCAACTTTTACCTTAGAATCTAATTGTAACTGAAGCTCATTATTAAATGATTTTGTTGAAGAAACACAGCCTAAAAATAAAAAGGCTAAAACAAATAGATAAATAGAAGCAGTGAATATTACTGCAGATTTAAAAAGTTTTTTCATTTTTCCCCTCTAATTTGATTATATACAAAAAAATGTTCAAATTCCACAAAATGAAGATGGAGAGGCAGAGCAAACGCATTATAAACTAAAATCCGATTTTTTGGCTCCCAGTCACGGTTGCGTGATTCAAAACCGAGCAATAATGCGCTACACGTTTTTTGTGGTATAGAAACTATTGAACTGCCTCTACGCAGCAGCCACAAAAAAAGTGTTTTTGATCCACGCCCCGCTCTGAGTTCGGGGTCTGTCCCCGTTGATTCCATGAGAACTGTACCCCAAAGTCCGGAGGTCTGTCCCCCAACTCCGAGGTCTGTCCCCCTTGATTCCTGAGAACTGCCCCCAAGTTCGGGGTCTGTCCCCTCTCACTCCCGAGAACTGTCCCCAGAGTTCGGGGTCTGTCCCCCAACTCCGAGGTCTGTCCCCGTTCATTCCAGAGAACTGTCCCCCCAAGTTCGGGGTCTGTCCCCTTTCATTCCTGAGAACTGTACCCCTAAGTTCGGGGTCTGTCCCCATTGATTAGTCCCCACTCACTCCTGAGAACTGTCCCCGAGTCCGGGGTCTGTCCCCACTCACTCCCGAGAACTGTCCCCCTAAGTTCGGGGTCTATCCCCGTTCACTCCAGAGAACTGTCCCCCTAAGTTCGGGGTCTGTCCCCGTTCTCTCCTGAGAACTGTCCCCAAAGTCCGGGGTCTGTCCCCACTCACTCCCGAGAACTGTCCCCTGAGTTCGGGGTCTGTCCCCGTTCTCTCCTGAGAACTGTCCC
>CAMGTC010000054.1 GCA_946061765.1 uncultured Treponema sp. | reverse complement strand
GCTTCGCAGCAGCCACAAAAAGAGCCTTTTTGAACCACGCCCCGCTCCTTCGCACTAACATTACGGAAAAGCGTTTATGATGCGTTTGCCCGATATTATAAATATTTGTAATTGTACAAAATCTTCTATATCACTAAAATAAAAAAGATTTTTAATTTAAGGTAGTTATCTATGGAAAACTCAAAACGTACAGTAACTTGTGGTCAGCTTACAAAGGCTGATGTTGGCAAGAAAGTAGTATTAAATGGTTGGGTAAGCCGCACTCGCGATTTGGGCGGACTTGTATTTATCCGTCTTCGTGACCGCTATGGTATTACTCAGGTAACAGTTGGTGATAAGGCCAGCGACAAAGTAAAAGAAATCGCATCATCACTTAAATCAGAATATTGTATTGCAGTAGAAGGTATTGTTGCCGCTCGTGCTGAAAAAGATATCAACAAGGATATGGCAACTGGTGAAATTGAAGTTGAAGCAGATGATATTGAAATCTTCACAACTTCTCAGGATTTACCTTTCTCAATTGAAGAAGTTCGCCAGAAAGATGGAAGTCTTGTAATTCCAAATGAAGATCTCCGCCTTAAATACCGTTATCTTGATTTGCGCCGCGATCCAATGCAGCATAACATCATCCTCCGCTCTCAGGTAACTTTTGCAACACGTGAATATTTGACTTCAAAAGGATTTTTGGAAATTGAAACTCCAACCTTTATCAAATCTACTCCAGAAGGAGCCCGTGACTACTTAGTTCCATCTCGTGTTCACCCTGGAAAATTCTATTCACTTCCACAGAGCCCACAGCTTTATAAACAGCTTTTGATGGTTTCTGGATTCGACAAATACTTCCAGATTGCCCGCTGTTACCGTGATGAAGATGCTCGTGGAGACCGTCAGCCTGAATTTACTCAGATTGATATGGAAATGTCATTCACAAACCGCGAAGAAGTTCTTTCTACAACAGAAGGAATGATGCAGTACATCTTCAAAAAGACTTTGAACTACGACTTGCCTGCTAAGTTTGACCGCATTGCCTGGGAAGATGCATTTGACCTTTATGGTTCAGATAAGCCAGATTTACGTTTTGATATGAAGATGCAGGACGCTACTTTTATGGCAGATTTAGCAGACTTTAATGCATTCAAAGCAGGTGCCGCTAATGCCGGCCGTGATGTTCAGAGACACAAACGTTCTGGATTAAAAGCTCTTGTTGTAAAAAATGTAGCAGATAAATATTCACGCAAACAGGTAGAAGCACTTGAAGCAGTTGCAAAAACTTACAAGGCAAAAGGTCTTGCATGGATGAAAGTTAATGCAGAAGGCGTATTTGAAGGTGGAATTTCTAAATTCTACGCTGGAAAAGAAGCTGAAATTTGTGCAAAACTTGGGGCCGCAAAGAACGACCTTCTTTTGTTTGTAAGTGATGAAAACTGGCAGCTGGCATGTACAGCTCTTGGTGCAGTACGCAAACAGCTAGGAAAAGACTTAAATCTTTATAATCCAGATGATGAATTCCACTTTGCCTGGATTATTGACTTTCCATACTTTGCATGGAACGAAGAAGAAAATAAATGGGAAACAGAACACCACATGTTCACTCTTCCTCAGAAACAGTACTGGGATACACTCGAAAGCGACCCAGGTGCTGTAAAAGGTGATTTGTACGACTTAGTTTTGAACGGCTATGAATTGGCTTCAGGTTCTATGCGTATTAATGATCCAGCTCTTCAGGAACGTATTTTCGAAATTGTAGGTTACAGCCGCGAACGTGCCGAAAAAGCATTCGGCTTCTTAGTTCAGGCCTTCAAGTATGGTGCCCCACCACACGGAGGAATTGCCCCAGGCTTGGACCGCTTAATTATGTTAATGTGCCACGAAGAATCCATCCACGAAGTAATTGCCTTCCCTAAGAATAATCTGGCAATGTCACCTATGGATAATTGTCCAAGTGAAGTTGATCAGGGTCAGTTAGACGATTTACATATTCAGTGTACTGAAAAAGAGTAAAAAGGAGACATTGTTCGCTGCATCTCCTATGGATGACGGGTATATGATGCAATCAGATACCCGTCAAACGGAAGAGTCAAGGCTTTATGCGAAGCGTGCCTTGATCGGACGTATGAATGTCCAGGGCAAACGCATTATAAATGCTTTTCCGTAATGTTGGAGCGAAGGAGTGGGGCGTGGGTCAAAAAGGCTCTTTTTGTGGCTGCTGCGAAGCGGCAGTTCAATAGTTTCTATACCACAAAAAGCGTGTAGCGCATTATTGCGCGGTTTTGAATCACGCAACCGTGACTGGGAGCCAAAAAATCGGATTTTTGTTTATAATGCGTTTGCTCTGTATAATTGTCCAAGTGTTGTTGACGAGCAGCAGCTTAAGGATTTGCATATAAACATTTACAATCCTGAGTAATATTTCATGTTATCAGAAAAGGCTTTCCGGGATCATTGCGATATGGGTTTTATAGCTGAAAATGCTGTGTCCGCTGATTCTTGGAAGATTTTGTGTGTGTTGTATCTATGATTATGCTTTTTGATTCTATTATGCCTTTATCCATTGCAATCTGAACTGTCTTCTCAATATTGACTGAAATTTAATTCTTGCTGTGCCTTGAGCATAAAAAAATCACCACATGAATAAATTTTACTCTATTCAAATGGTGTTTGTAAATTCACTCTTTAACAGTCTTTTTCAGTGGCTGCACTCTAAACTCCTTTTTTTAATCTTAATGTAAACTTATAACTTGATTGAAGGTTTACAATGTAATAATATAGCAAATCATGAAAAATAAAATTTTCCTTAAAAGTTCATTTATCGCATTATTTGCGGCAATAATTTGTATTGGCTGTTTTTTGAGGATTCCTCTAGGCCCTGTACCAATTGTACTTCAAAATGCATTGTGTATTTTAACATCATGTTTGCTTGGTGGCTGGCTTGGAGGACTTCCAACATTGCTTTTCCTTCTTGCGGGATTGGTTGGATTTCCGGTGTATTCTGCAGGTTCTAGCGGAATAGCAGTTTGGACAGGCCCAACTGGTGGTTTTTTGTTTGGATACTTACTAGGTTCTATTCTTGCAGGAATTATCGCTGGACGTGCAAATGTTACAGAGAAAAAAGTCACTGTAAAAAAGGTCATTCGTATAAGCCTTGCTTTCTTTGCAGGAATGGTAATTCTTTATGTTCCTGGAGTTATTCACTTTATAGGATGGGCAACTCAAGGTGGAAGGGTTCCTGCAGATAAAAGTGCTTTTGCATATACAATGTCAGCCTGTGTTTTGCCATTTCTACCTGGCGACTTAATTAAAATAATAGTTGGAGTTCCTGTTGTTCTAAAACTTCGTCCTATTTTAGCTCAGTATTTCGGTAGTGATTTGAAAAAAGAAGAAAATACTGGAAAATAAAATAGGGGTCTGTCCCCTCAGATAATATTAGGTTCAATTTTGAGTTTTTTAATTTTAAACAGTGGCAAGGATTGTAAGGGCTGGCGTAGCCAGTTCCGAAGCGTAGCGAAGGAATGAAGCGACAGCGGAACCCTGAAAAGCCTGATTTTTGCGAAGCAAAAAGCCACCCAAAGAATTAAAATTTAAAACTCGACATTTGTCCTATTAGTAAAAAAAGGAATAAATACATGATTACGATTAAAAACCTATCTAAATCATTTCAAACAGTTGATGGAGAAATTATGGCATTAAAAGACATCTCCTTAACTGTTGAAGATAATGATTGTCTTCTTATAGCCGGCGAAAATGGATCTGGAAAGAGTCTTTTAATGTCAATTATAGCCGGTTTAGAAGAAGCTGATTCTGGCGAGATAGAAATAAATTCCCGGGTTGGTTTAGTTTTCCAAGAAGCAGAAACTCAAATTTTAGGGGAGACTCCTAGAGAAGACATAGCTTATGGTCCAAAGAATTTAGGTTTAAAAAAAGATGCGATTAAAAAAGCTGTGGAAAATGCGCTGGAAAAAACTGCATTAACTGCGAAAGCTGATTTTCCTGCCAGATTTTTATCAGGTGGAGAAAAGCGAAGATTAGCTGTTGCCTGCATGATTGCTATGAATCTTCCGATTATTATTTTTGATGAACCTTATGCAAATTTAGATTATTCAGGCGTAAAACAAGTTAATGAGTTAATCAAAAATCTAAAAAAGGAAGGTCGAACCGTAATAATATTGACTCATGAAATTGAAAAATGTATGGGCTTGGCCAATAAATTTGTTGTTCTTTTCCGTGGTGAAAAAGTTTATGATGGAAATCCGCAAGATGCCTTAAATGAAAATCTTGAGAAATGGAATATAAAATATCCGTTGGTTTCTTATCATACTGTGAATGATTTAATTTGGTAAAAGGAGTTGTGTAGATAAAATTGCAGAGGGGACAGACCTCTAAGATTTCTATAAATATTATGGCCCAGAGTGTTTATTTATTTTCTTATAAACAAGGATCTTCAATTCTTCATAAGATTCCAGCCTGTTGGAAAATTATTTTTATTCCATTCATAAATCTTCTATTTTTTTTGTTACCTCCATATTGTGTAATGATTTTAATCTTTTTGCAGTTTGTTATTGCAAGATTATTAAAATTTTCTTTACGAGAACAGTTATGCGATATAAAACCAATAATATATTATGCTGTTTTACTTTTGATTTTTAAAATTTTTTCTTGTTTGATTGCTTTTTTTAATGATTTTGAGTGGGGTCTGTCCCCTTTGAAATCATTTCTGGAAGAAATAAAATTATGGTGGGGACAGATCTATGGAGAAATAGAAAAAAAAGGGGGACAGACCTCTATGTTCTTCCAACATTTTTCATGGGAAAGTGAAAAAAACACAATTTTTTTATTATTAAAACTATTATCTATAATGCAAAGCGCTTCATTAATATATAAAACTTCTACTAGTTTAGAAATACGAGAGGGAATTGATTCAATAGAAACATTTATTCACAAAATATTCCACATAAATAAAGCAAATATAATTACAGATTCAATATCCATGTTCTTAATTTTTATTCCAATTATCTCTGAAATTTGGGATAAATCAAAAAAATCATGGCTGGTACGAGGTGGAAAAAATTCCATCAAAATGTATATAGTTCTGTTTCCTCTACTTTTTTCAGTTGGAATGAAAAAGGCTTATAATATGGCAAGAGCTGTTTCCATAAGAAAGTGATTTGAATGAATAAGGGGTCTGTCCCCTTAAGAATTTAGAGGTCTGTCCCCAGAATATTTGTCCCCAGTGAATTAGGGGTCTGTCCCCCTGCAAATTGGCTTGAATGTGAGAGGTCTGTCCCCAGAACATTTAGAGGTCTGTTCCCAGAATATTTGTCCCCAGTGAATTAGGGGTCTGTCCCCCTGCAAATTGGCTTGAATGTGAGAGGTCTGTCCCCAGAACATTTAGAGGTCTGTCCCCATGCCCCTGAAAAATTAAGAGGTCTGTCCCCTCTGTTAAACAAAATCAACTGTCAGAATGTAAACTTACTTCTCCAGAACTAAGAATTCTCTTACTTCCGTCAGCAAGTTCAACAATTAGAGAGGCGTTTTTATCTATATCAATTGCTTTTGCCTCATATTCTGATTTTTCATCACCAATTATTGGATGAATTATTAGTTTTTTTCCAATTAAAAATGATTTTTCTTTGTATTCGCGGATTACGTCATCGGGTTTTTCATCTAAAATTTTTATAACTTCACCGGCAACTTCAGCTGCAACTTTACAGCGAGAGATATGGGTATTGTTACTTCCTTCGATAGAACCTGCATTTTTATAAGCAAGAAATATTTCTTCATTATCTTTTATGTTAATTCCAATTCCTATAATTGCGGATTCTATTGTTCCATTTTCAAAATTAGTGAAACCTTCAGTCAGAATACCACAGACTTTTTTCTGATTAATAAAAATGTCATTTATCCATTTGATTTTTGGTTGGATTTTGAAAAGTCTTTCTATTACACGGCAGACAGCTACTGCACTAAAGACTGTAAATTTTGCAGGATTATTTATTCCATTTTCCGGGGCATAAATTACACTCAAATAAATCCCGGTTTTTGCAGGAGAAACAAAAGCTCTTCCTAATCTTCCGCGCCCATTCGTTTGACTTTCTGCAACAATTAATGATTTATGATACATTTTTCCAGCATCGGTTAATGTTCCGTCTGGATTTCTTAGATTTCCACATTGACTTAAGATTTTTTTTGCATATGTATTTGTTGAATCAATTTGTGAAAAAGCTTCTACCTTACTATTTTTTAATTCAGGATATTTTTCAATTAGAAGTTTATATATAATTTCTAGAGAAAAAATATCTGCTGGTTCTTTTAAGACATAGCCACCGTTTGTAGTACCTTCGATTTTGCAGCCTTTTTCTCTTAGTGATGTGACTGCTTTCCAAATGGCTGCACGACTGACTCCACATTTTTCTGCTAGTTTCTCGCCTGAAAGTGGGATATTTATATTTTGAGATAAAATTTCAAAAACCATTTCCTTTGTTGTCATATTTTTAGTATATCAATTTTATTCATCTATTTGAATTAAAATATAACAGACTTCTATTCATATATTCTTTTATATTACTTCTCAAAAATGAAAAAAAACGTTATATTACTAACATCAGTTGACGGGAGGTCGCAGATAAGGATGTATAAAATAATTATGCCTTTTTATCTGCGACCTTTTTGTTTTTACTAATAAAACTCTGGAGTTTTTATATGGGCTTACATGACGAATGTGGTGTTGTTGGTATTTATGGTAATGAAAATGCAGCTTCACTGACTTACTTTGCTTTGGTTTCCTTACAACATAGAGGTCAAGAAAGTGCTGGTATTGCTGTAAGTAATGGTCAGACAATTAATTTACATAAGGACATGGGGCTTGTTGGAGATATTTTCCAACAAGGGCATTTTGAAAATCTTAAGGGATCTATTTCTGTAGGACATGTACGCTATGCTACTGCTGGTGGACGTACGATTGAAAATGCTCAGCCTTTTTTAAATACATTTAAACTTGGAACAATCGCTCTGGCTCATAATGGACAGCTTGTTAATTATGAACCTTTAAGGGAAATGCTTGAAGATTCAGGAAATACTTTTTCATCTACAAGTGATACTGAGGTTATTCTAAAATTAATTGCAAGAAATTATAAAAAAGGTCTGGAAACTGCTTTAGTGAATACAATTCAGTTGATAAAAGGTTCATATGCACTTTGTATTATAACTGAAGACACTTTAATTGGTGTAAGAGATCCAAATGGAATACGTCCTTTAATTTTAGGAAAAGTAGGTAATGGATATATTCTTGCATCTGAATCTTGTGCGATAGATTCTGTAAATGGTGAAATTATCCGTGATGTTGCACCTGGTGAAATCATCATAATTAATAAAGATGGTCTTAAATCAATAAATTTTGGAGAAAGAACTAATAAACAAACTTGTATATTTGAATATGTTTATTTTGCTCGTCCAGATTCAGTAATTGATGGAATTCCTGTTCAGAATGCCCGTTATAAAATGGGTGAAGTACTTGCGAAAGAATCTGCTGTTGATGCAGATGTTGTAATTGGTGTTCCTGATAGTGGAATTGGTGCTGCAATGGGGTATGCAAAGGCTACAGGTATTCCATATGTAACAGGAATTATCAAGAATAAGTATATTGGAAGAACCTTTATTGCTCCAACTCAAGAAGAACGTGAAAATATGGTTTATGTTAAGTTGAATGCAATTACCAGTGATTTAAAAGATAAGAGAGTTGTTGTAATAGATGATTCAATTGTCCGAGGTACAACAAGTCGTCGTTTGGTTCAGATTTTAAAACGTGCAGGTGCTAAAGAAGTTCATTTTAGAGTTTCGTCGCCACCGGTAAAATTTCCATGTTATTTAGGAATTGATACACCAAGTAAAAGTGAATTGATTTCAAGTAATCATGAAGTTGAAGAAATCTGCGAAGAAATTGGCGCTGACAGTCTTGCATTTATTAGTTTAAAAGGAATGCTTGACGCTTTGAATTCTTCTAGACAAGACTCTCCTGAGGGTAAAACAGGATTCTGTCAGGGATGTTTTAGCGGTGTTTATCCTGTTGCTGGAAGTAAATAAATCATTCTTTCCTGAGGAAAATAACTGTAATGTCGTCGTAGGCCTCTGTATCACCAACAAAAGTATTTAAATCATCTATAAGAGATTTGCTTTGTTCTTCGATTGAGAGGCTTATATTTTTGTGGATAGTTTCCATTAATCTTTGACGGCCATATTGTTTTCTTTCATTATTTATAGATTCATAAATTCCATCAGTGTATAAAATTAATTCATCTCCGGATTCTAAATCCATGTTTATATCTGTGAATTTTGGTTCAATTCCATCAAAGCCGATAATGTTACTTCTTGGTATATCAAAAAGCTGATTCAGAAAATATAACTTATCTTCACTTTTTTTATAAAGGATAGGATCCGGGTGAGCTCCATTTACCAACTGTATGTTATTTCCTACAATTCTAATAAGAATTCCAGTCATAAAGTTTTCAATGTTATTTTTCTCACTCTTAAATCGTTTGTCTATGATTTTTAATACATCTTTGATTTTTTTATCTTTATTTAAATAAAATTCCTGATGAATAATATTATGAACGAGCATAGCAACTAAAGCTGAACCAATACCATGGCCAGATACATCAAAAATTGCCAAGCCGTCAAGTTTTTTATCTCTGAGGAAGAAATCATAAAGATCTCCTGAAACTCCGGACATAGCTTTGAAGTAACAATTCAATTCCCAGCCATTAGGTTTTTCATAATTTTGTGGATAGAAACTTTGTTGAACGTAAGAGGCCAGTAATAATTCTTGATCTACTTGTTTTGAATGTCGTGAAATAGTTTGAAATTCTGTAGTCAGTTTTCTACTATATTTTTGCAAAAGATTTTCTACAAGAATATGACCATAACGGGAAACTAAGCTCATTTCACTTGGAAGATATTCATCTGAATTATATTTTGTACCAATAAAAATTTTAAAGAAAGGAGTTTTGCCCTGGTAGTAAACATAAGCAAAAGTGTCATCTTCAAAAGATTGAATCTCTTTTTTAACTTTAATTTTATCACTTTGCTTAATTTGTCTGATAACTATATTTTTATCTGCGGTTGAGTATGGAATTTGATAATCATTACCTTCCTGCTGAACGTAGAAAAAGATGTATCTGCAATGAATGAGTTTTGTAATTTTTGTTGCTGTTAATATATAAGCATCTTTTGAATCTGAAATTTTATCAAGTTCCTGATTAAAGTTTTCTAAATCATTTTTTATTGTCCTGGATTCTAAAGTTAAAAATGCATTTACTATTGTTTTGGCAAGGTAAAAATATATTGGAGAAGTCACAGCGACAATAACTGATAGGTTTTTGAATACTCCCATTGAGTTTGTTTTATACAAAATTGATAAAATTACAGTAATGTTACTTGAAAAACCAAGCCAAATTAAAAGCCTTCGAATAAGATAATTTATTTTTTCACTTCGATATTGAAATACTGAAGCAATCTGAATAAGTGGAAGATATAAAAATGTAACGGCAATAGAATTAAACTCTTTAGTGGTAAAATGCATTATTGGAATATGCATTATTATGTTTTTGATACAGTAAGCGAAAAAGGCAAAAAGAGCATAAAAAATTCCCATACTTAGATATCTTAAAAGCATAGTAGCCTGTCTTGATGCTGATGCTAAAAGATAAATTGAGAGAATAATTAGAGTCAAGCCAGATAAAAAAATCATAAGATGAACAAGATAGAAGAATGGATTGTGTAAGATTGTGAAGTTTGGATTTAAGCTTATTAAAAAATATTTTAGTAAGGTAAATTCAGTAGTTATGATGCAGGATATCAGAGAAATATTTCTAATAAAAGAAAATTTACGATTCCCGTGAAAACTTCTGGAAATGAAAACAAAAAAAGTGAAAACCGTTAGGGTTCCAAAAACATCGAAGAGAACTGAATTGATAATAATAATTATTTCATCTTTAGGATTTTCAAAATAGAAATTAAAAATTGAAAGTCCTAAACAATAGAGAAAATATATGATTGGCTTTGAAAATTTATTTTCTGAGTAGTAAAAGGAGCAAAAAATACCACTTCCTATTGTAAAAAGGGAAAGAAAGAGATTCTTTATGATTTCTTTTGATATTACATTTTGGACAATAGATTTAATAATCAAAAATTCAAGAATAATAAAAATACAAGAAGCGGAACCTATTATTATGGATTTTTTTTTCGCATTTGAAGACATCTCATTAATTATAAGATAGACAATAAAAGAAAATTATAATTTATTGTTAGAATTTTTAAGAAACTTATCTTAAAATTATACCTCCGCCTATAATTACGTTGTCTTTGTATAAAACAACAGATTGTCCTGGAGTTACGGCATATAAACCATCATTAAAGGTTATTTTCCATGGCTGTCCCTTATAATTTGTATTATCATCAGGACTTGGAGTGTATTTTTGGATGGTTCCAAGTTCAGTTTTACTTCTAAGTCTTATTTTTACAAAGGCTTCAAAGGTATCATTCGGCTCAATATTTCCTGGCCATACAAAATCATCTGCAATAAGGCTTGTTGAGTTTAACAAAGATTTTTCAGCAAGGGTAATTTGATTATTTTCAGGATTGATTTCTTTGACATAATAAGGAATTGGACCGGAAACACCTAATCCTCTTCTTTGTCCGATAGTGTAATGTTCAATCCCTTTGTGCTTTCCTAAGATTTTTCCATTAATGTCAACAAAATCACCAGGAATAGAAGGTTTATCGGCAAAAAGGATATCAAAATACTTCATATCTATGAAATCTTGACTTTCTTTTCGGGTTGCTGCCTGTAGTTTATATTTTTTTGCTAATTCAAAAACTTCACTTTTATGAACGTTTGCAAGGGGAAATCTAACTTTTTCCAAAATCTCGGATGGAAGACGACAGAGAAAATAGGTCTGATCTTTTGTTTCATCAAGTGCACAGGCAATCATGCAAGGTTTTGATTCACTTCCCCAAAGACCTTCTTCTGGGTGGACAATCATTGCATAATGACCAGTGCAAAAGTAATCGAAATTAATATTGATCTTCTTTATGCCTTCTAAAAGAGCTCCAAATTTTACAAATCGATTACAGCGGATACAAGGATTTGGTGTTTTTCCTGATCTATATTCACTTGTAAAATAATCTAAAACTTGTTCGTTATATTCTTTACTAACATCAATTACGTGATACTCAATATCGAACTGTTGACAGAATTTTTTACATTCTTCAATGTTTTCAATTTCTTTAGGACCGTAACATGCTTCTTGAAAAGCAACACCCTGAATTGTTTTTAGGTGCCCATCCCATAAAGACATTGTGACGCCTATTACTTTGCATCCTTTCTGTTTTAAGAGGAGAGCGGTTAGAGTAGAATCAACGCCACCGGAAAGACCAACTACAACTGTTGATCCTGCTGGTGGAAGTGGCTGTGGAATATATTTCAAAGTGATATCCTTGTAAGAGTTTTTTTTAAGGGTAATTGATTTATTGGGGTGGGTCAAGAGAGGGGGCTGTCCCCACAATTTAAGATTTTTATTTGACTGTAGGGGTGGATTTGTAATTTATGCGAATATTGTGGGGTAGTGTTGAGATTGTGGGGACAGACCCCTTGTTTGTATATTTGTTTTTACACAAATGATAATGATCAAACGAAAAAAAAGAGATAAAAGGTAATCTTCTTCAATTAGAAATTTGGTAAGAAATCAACCTATTAATGATGTAGAAATTACAGTTTTAATGAAAAGTGTAATTAATTATTACTATTACACGTTATTTATAAGTTTTTTTGAAATTCCTGTTAAACGAGCTAGTTGATCTGATTTTATGCCTGATAGTTTTAATAATTTAATCCGATCTTGTATAATATTTGATGAAAAATTGTTTATTTCGAAAATATTGGTTATTCCGAATAATCGTTTTATAAAAACGGTTATTAATTCATCATCTTTTAGTTTTGTTAATCCTACAGAATTATATTCCATACATAAATCATCATTATTTTCGAATAAAAAATTAATTAGATTCTTTTTACCGTCAAATATTTCATAGACGTAGGAGATTTTTATAAAATTTTCTTTATGTTTAATAATGTACTTTGAATTCCAAGGATATTTAAACCATTGGCATATGCCTGCTTTTTCTGGATTCTGAAGAATATATCTGTATACTGTTTTAAAATACTCATCAGAGTCTACTGGCTCACTTTTATATCGACCTTGAAATAAATGTCCTGTTCTGTCATATTTATGATTAAAATAATAAACATAGGAACAAGCCAGTTTTTTAACAAGAAGTGACATTAAATCATTTCCTTTTCCAATTAGAATGTGTACATGATTTCCCATCAGACAATATGCGTAAATGTCAATGTTTAAGCTTGTTGAATATTTTTCTAATCTAGAAAGGAAGAAATATTTATCTTCATCATCATCAAAAATATTTTGCTGATTATTTCCACGTAAAATTATATGGTAAATACCACTTTCACAACGAAGTCTTCTTTTTCTCATATAAGTATAATTGATTTGATTGTTACATTTTTGTCAATTATTTTGAGGTCTGTCCCCATTTTTTCTAATTTTTTT
>CAMGTC010000053.1 GCA_946061765.1 uncultured Treponema sp. | reverse complement strand
GCAAAAAAAACTCGAGACTTAAAATAGATGGCGAAATTTAAGCCATCTATTTTAATCGTTCCTTTACCTTCTTAATCTCTTCCTGCAATTCAGGACTAAAATCAGCTAAATCTTCTAAGGTTATAGCCTTTTCATTAAGCAGTTTTATGAGATTTATTTTGAACATACTGCGACTCATTTCTACAATTACACCGGCTGATTTTTTCTCGCGGGAAATCAGCTTTTCGACTTTCCAAAATCTTTCTGAAGGCGGAAGTTTTTCATCAGATAAAAGCTTTATTAATTTCTTATTCACTTTATCCATGTAGCGTTCCTGCCACTCAGCAATTTTTACACGAAATAATTTCCAGTCTGATTCTTTACAATTTGTCATAGTATTCATAGTAGCGGCGAAATAGCAAAATTGCTATAGTTTGATTATGGAAATAAAAAATTATCTGAACTCTCTTTTGAAAGATGAATTGATTTCTCTGATAATGCAACTTTCAGAGGTAAGCTAGTAGTTTTTATAATATTTCCAAATCATGAATATTCTTTTCAGACCAATATTCATTTCTCCAGAAAAAAGTTCTGAGATTTAGCTATCGAAAAGTATTATTTTGTTATCAAAACTTACAGCTATGAATATTATTCAAACGGAAAAATAAAATTGAAAAAGGTTTATATTTACAATATTCCTAATTCGGATATGTAATTTACGTCATCCCGGGGATTTAGTCTGGGCTCGATATCTACAGCCTGACTAAGAGGTGTGAACAAAACCCAAAAATCTGCTACTATAAAAATATGGAACTTGCAGAAAAATCATGCGTACAAAAGATAATTCATCAAATTCCGCCGGTATGGAATTCGGAAAGTCAGCTTCTGATTCTTGGAACCATGCCTTCACCAAAGAGTAGGGAAGTGGGATTTTTCTACATGCATCCTCAAAACAGATTCTGGAAGGTGCTGCCGGCAGTTTTTGGAGAAGAACTGGCTTATCCCAATAATTCGCCTGACCGCGAGGCTGCAATTTTGGAAAGACGAGATTTTCTGCTTCGTCATCACATTGCCCTTTGGGATGTGCTTGCCAGCTGCCAGATTTCTGGTGCCGCAGATTCTTCTATTAAATATGCAATTCCTAATGATTTTGAAGAGCTCTTGGGGCATTCAAAAATCAGACGCCTTTTCTGCACAGGAAAAACTGCCTTTTCACTATGGAAAAGAACTTGCGCAGAAAAATACGAAGAGTGCTATCATCTGACTGTTGAATGTCTGCCTAGTACTAGTCCTGCAAATGCTGCCTGGTCGCTGGAAAAATTGATTGAGACGTATAAATTGATTTTAACTTGCTCCCTTAAATACTGAAGACACCCTGCGTGAGGGCGTGGAGCCACGCCCTGACTGCCGTCAGGCAGGCGGAGGCGGCCACCGCAACGACGGTGATGGCGGCCCCTGAGGCTGTCGAAGGGGGCGCCATTACCAAAGTGAGGAGGCTGGAGCGATAGCGGAATGGCGGAAGGCCCGACCGATTGCCGAAGGCAAGCGGGCACGCCCTGATTGATTTTCTTTTGCAGCATATGCCGAATCCGCAGAATCAGAGTGACGATGAAAGACGGAAGTTGTACGACAGTATGCTCTCGCAGCTCAAACACTGGAAGGCATAGGCTAAGTCTTCCGAGGTCTCTCCACTCCCCGGGCTACCACCGCCCTGCCCTCCCGAAAAAGAACTCAATACACCTTTCGATTTTTCTGGCCAGCCAAGCAAAAAAGAAGCCCACTGGAGCCGCGACAAAAACGTACGCGACGTTCTCATTCACCTTTACGAATGGCATCAGCTTTTGCTGGATTTTCCAAGGAACAACAAAGGCGTTATCGACAAGAAATCCGCCATCGCATTTTTACCAGCCGACTATTCATGGAAAACTTATGGCACAATGAACCTCATGTTCTGGAATCGTCATCAGGAAACCAGCCTCGAAGCGACAAAGGCAATGTTCAAAAAAAGCCATGCTGACGCCATGAAGCTGATTGAAGGCTACACCAACGAAGAACTCTTTACACAAAAATATTTTCCATGGACAGGCAATGCAGCCCTCGGAGATTATTGCGTAAGCAACACTTCAAGTCACTACGCCTGGGCCATTAAAAAAATTAAGGCTCATAAGAAAAATTGCAGGGAATAAAAAACTCTTGATTTTTACACTGTATAATTGTAATTGCTGGAGAAACAGAATCTTACGCTTATGACTCATATTATATTTCTCTGGCAAAACAGCTTTCGTTCTCCTTGTATACAATGGATGGAACAATAAAAACATTGGTTGCGTGAATGCCAGATTTTCGCAGAGCAGGCCGGTGATTTTTCGACTGCAACTTTTTTATGTTCGCGGCGAGCATGTTAATTTTTACTAATGGCATATCCTTCTCCATTTTTCCAACAATTCTGCTTATCGTTTCCAACCAAAGAAAAAAAACAAAAAAAACTTGACCTTCCACTTGGTGGAACCCTTAGACTAGAGGTAAGAAAACATGAGGAGGTCAAATATGACGAAAAAAGAACTTCCATAATCACTATTGTGATGGCAGACAAATTGACTGCTCAGGTTCAAGCTCAGGTCCAGGTTCATAATCCACTTATGTATCTTTTGATACCTGTTGTTTGTTCGTTTTTTTTATATGGAAAAGAAATTCAGTCGCAAAGACTAAATCTGAAGTATAATACTCTTAGAGAAAAAATATGAAGATTTATCAGGTTGAAGAATTAGTTGGAATCACCAAAAAGAATATCCGTTTTTATGAAGAGCAGAAGCTTTTATGCCCAAAGCGAAATCCTCAAAATGATTACAGGGAATACTCACTTGAGGATGTTCGTCAGCTGGAAAAAATCAAACTGCTTCGAAAACTTTCTGTCCCGATTGAAGAGATAAGACTTATTGAGGTAGGAAAAGTTTCGCTTACACAGAGTATGAATCAGCAGATTGAGCGGATTGAAAAGGAATTGCAAAACGCAGAGCTTATGAAAGGGCTTTGTGCCAGGCTTAGAGATGAAGCCACTGATTTAAAAACTCTGAATGCTTCATTCTATCTTTCGGAAATGGAAAGGATGGAAAATCAGGGAACTAAATTTAAGGATATACAAAAAGAAGACATAAACAGAAAAAAGAAATCGGGCGCAGTTGCTGCAGCACTAGTTTTCTGCCTGATTTTGATTATCAGTTTTATTGGGATGATTTTTGTTTACAGAACAGATCCAGAAATATTGGTTCCTGTTATTGTTACCGGTCTGATTTTAATCGGGCTGGTTGCAGGAATTATTATTGCATTGATTCAAAGAATTAAAGAAATTAATGGAGGAGAAGAATATGATGCTCGTAACTATTGATTCAATTCCGGGTAAGGAATATGAAGTATTAGGAATTGTAAAAGGAACTATTGTTCAGTCAAAAAATGTAGGCCGCGATTTAATGGCAGGTCTCAAAACACTGGTCGGTGGCGAAATTGCAGGATACACAGAAATGCTAAATGAAGCCCGCCAGATTGCAACCAAACGTATGGTTGATGAAGCTACAGCTCTTGGTGCTGATGCAGTTGTAGGAGTAATGTATGGTTCCTCAGCTGTTATGCAGGGGGCCGCAGAAATTGTAGCCTACGGCACTGCTGTAAAATTCAAATAGATTTTAAGCCAGCGGATTGCTCCAGAAAAGTCATCACGACTTCTCAGCGCTCTCCGTAAAAGGCTCAATATATTTTTGAATAAAATCTACCCTGTCAAAAATCGTAGGCTTAAAATACGAAGCAACGGCAACAACAAGTCTCTTCTCTGGATTTATGTAAATCACGTTGCCGCTGTTTCCAATGGCTGCATAGAAATTCTTCTTACGCGAAATAATCCCCCAGAGGTAGCTGTATTCCATTCCGCGGAAATGATTGCCTTCAACCTCACGCGGGCTAGTCATCTCTCGAATCCAGTTGGCTGAAACTGTCTGCTTACAGTCCAACTCGCCCTTGCATGTAAGAATAAGTTGATAAAAAATTGATTTCAGAAAAATCTTAAAAATATTTTCTCGGCTTGGGGAACCTGAGCGTTCAGACTTTTGTTGCGGTAGTTTAGATTTGTGAGGAGGGGGTAGCCCTGTTTTTACCAGAAGGTATTTGCGGTGAAATTCAGGCAGGGCCGAAAAAGATGGGAAGTCACTTTCTAACTACGATTCTCAGATTGCAGCTACAGCTATTGCAAACGGTATGGTGCTGGTAACTCACAATACAGAAGATTTTGAACAAATGAAAGAAAATGTCTTTTTACGACTGGAAGACTGGTTTACGGCATAGATATATTTCTTCTATATCATTATTCTTAATTTAAAAGTCTAAAACAAAGAGGTTGATATGAAAGTTCTTTTAGTAAATGGAAGTCCACGAGGAAACAGTAATACTTTGCTTGGTCTGCACGAAATGCAGAAGGTTTTTGAAGAGCAGGGGATAGAAACTGAAATTTTCAATATTGGAAATAAAGATATTCGCGGGTGTATTGCCTGTGGCCGTTGTGGTCAGTTGGGAAAATGTGTTTTTGATGATACTGTGAATGAATTTGCTCCTAAGTTTAAAGATGCAGACGGTCTTGTTGTTGGTACTCCTGTTTATTATTCGGCTCCAAATGCAACTGTTCAGGCTTTTTTACAGAGACTTTTTTATAGTGCCTCTTTTGATAAAACAATGAAGGTTGGTGCAGGATTTGTTTGTGCCCGTCGTGGAGGAACAACTGCTTCTTTTGATGTTTTGAATAAGTTTTTTTCAATTAGTGGAATGCCTGTGGCAAGCAGTCAGTACTGGAATAATATCCATGGTAGGGCTCCAGGAGAAGCAGCTGATGATGCAGAAGGAATGCAAACTCTTCGTGTTCTTGCCCGCAACATGAGTTTTTTGATTAAATCAATTGCCCTGGGAAAAGAAAAGTTTGGTCTTCCAGAAAAAGAAGAACATGCCTGGACAAACTTTATCAGGTAAGCAGATTGGTAGAGAAGTATGGCCCAGAAAATAGGGGTATTAGCGTATTTTTATTTTTCTATATGAAGATAAAGCTTTGGGGGTAAAATTCGCTCACCAGTGGACCGCAGAAGAGTTCAAATCTTTCATAGAAAGTAAGGGCCGGAAAATTACTGCGAGCGAAATTGTACCTGGTCGCATAGATTTGATGTATGCGGAATGCGTAAGAGTGAATATTTAATGACCGATTTTTTAATTTGAATATGACCACATGCTCATACGTTCAGATTACCCTACTCCGGATAAGCATTCTCATCTTGCAGTTCATCTTCTAATTACACTGGATGAAAAGCTGAATGTTGTTGTCGAAGATAAAGAATTTCAGGCAGATGCAGTTTTTATAGATTCAGATGTAAATCATACGATTTATGCAGATAAGGGTGAAATGCTTGTTTATTTATTTGCTTCAACTATACGATATCGACAGAGATTCATTCAAAATATTTAAAAGATACTTCTTTTTTGAGTTTATCACCTGATATTGCCAGGGAACTTCAGAATATCTGGAAAACTTGCGATTGATGAGATTTTGAGTTGGATTTGCCTTATGAACTGAGAGTTTCTTACATCGCGAAAAACTTTTTTCTTATTTCTTTAAGGGCTAGTGCAAAAACTCTAGTCAAACAATATCAAAAAACTACTTTATTTCTGCACCATCAAGATTAAGGCTTCCGGCCAGAATAGTGATTTCGGCTTTATGTTTTCCTTCTTTTAAATCACCAGAATAGTAAAGTGCTTCTCTGTTTCCTGTTTTTCCAACCTTGATTATTTCATACTCCTTGCCATCCAAAGTAACTTTTATGCCAGCTCCTTTTTCGCTGTTTCCTGTAAGAATAAAGGCAGAACCAGAAAAGGTGAGGGTAAAAGAACTTCCTTTCTGACCTTTTGAAACAGTTCTTTTATAACACTTAAAAGAGTCCATAAGGCTGTGTTCCCAAGGGGTTTTATCATCATAGGTAAAGACGGAATCAAGATTATCAAAGCGGGTGATGTAGTATTTTTCACCAAGTGGAGTAATTTTCAGATTTTTATAGCAGTTCTTTCTGTAGGCTGAATAAATTGCCGCTCTTCCAGCTCCCTGTAAAGAGACTTTTTCGCCCAAACCCAGTTCAAAATCACAAACTTTCACATCATCAATAAAAGCAGAAATTGTCATTCCTTCAAAAGAAAGAGAAAGTTTATGCCATTCCTTCTGCCACTTATCATCCTTACTAAGAGTTTCAATGTTTCCATTTTTTATTGACTGGTTGTTTCGCATCAGATCCCATGTACCATTAGCCTGAAGTTTAAGCCAGATTCCATTTTTACCGCTGTCCGGAAGATTATAACGGCCGCCAATGCCAATATAATTATTTGCTGAAATATCAGACGGGTCAAAGCGGCCTTCAATCTGAAAAGAATAATTAAACCAGCGGTCATCACCAAGATTTGTAACAGGCTCCGGGCTTCCTCCCCATTCGCGGGCCTTATTTTCCAAAAGGATTTTTTGCTGCAGAATTTTTTGACCATTCTCTTCTATAACTTCAAAAGCGCCGCCTTCATCTGTAGTATAAAGGGGAGCCCCACCACGCTCAGAAAGAAAATCGTCAGAATAAGAAAAATCATCTTCGTAAGGAAGAGCCAGAACTTTATCATCCTTTTCTGAAACAGAAGAAAGACTTAGAGCATCTTCCTGCGGATTTGTATTTATAGTAGAAAGTGTAACAATTGAATTTGGTTTTATGATGATTTTACAAAGTTTATTCTTAATCTTTACAGGTGATTTTTTAAGACTGTCTGATTTTTTCCAGCTGCTAGTTTCATAAAGCCAGAGTTTTTTATCATCATTTTTAAGTTCAAAATTATATTCAATAGGATTTTCTGTAGTATTTGTAATTACGCTGGACCAGTCACCAGTTTTTGGATCGCAGGCAGAAAGACAGGAATAAGTTGCTCCACCAAGTGCGTGCCCATCTCCTGCTGCATGTCCGTCTGCAAAAGAAGCCTGGTCAAGCATGAGCCAGCCGCGTTTTATAAAAAGGGAAAAATGAAGAGTCATAAAAAAGCCAGAATCAAGTTCGTAGTAACCGTTCCATGGAGTCTGGGCAGAAATCACTTGTTTATGACAATAGGTAACTCCATCATAATAAGCTGCAACTACCGGCTGGAATTCGTAGAGAGTCATTTTTCCTGCCGCATACATGGTGATTATACGGCTTGCAACATCAAGAACACCATTTAGCCCATTTAAACCAGAACCATTTCCATCATAGCGGGAAAGGCTTTTTGCATAACCCATTGGAGAAGAACCTTCCGACATCCAGACTTCCTTTCCATTTTCACGAAGATTCTGGACAGTTTCGTTTGACCAGTAGGTATAGTGACTTCCAATAACATCAATTGCATCAAAAAGTTCTTTATTTTCTACCATCAGATTTGCCTGATTCCAGGTGCAAACTTCATCACCAGCGACAATTTTTATTTTAGAAAAATCGTAAGGAGCCTTGCTGTCGCTTTTAAGATGATTTGAAAGATAGATTATCCAGTCGGCATCCCAGGCCCTTTCATTTTGGGTGGCACTTACAAAATCAAACTTAAGGCCAAAAGTTTCATAAGCCGCAACAAGATTTTCGCGGTACCATAAATAACGGTTTTCGTAGATTTTTTCTTTTGGTAACTGAGCACCAGACATAAGACCGTTTTCTCTTCCTATCCAGAGAGGCTCGCTCCACCAGAGCATATCAAGAGTAAGATTCGGATTTACTTTTTTTGCATCGGCAGCAAGAATAAAACCTGCTCCTCGAGTAACATCTGCCTTTTCGTCAGGAGTTCGCATGGTGCAAGGTTCTGTTCCAGAAGAAGAGTTTATGTCAGCTCCCATTTCAATTTTAAGGTGCTGAACACCACATCCTTTATCACCAAAAATAAGCTGCAGAAGTTCCTGATACTGCTTTGGATTTTGATTTTTGTAATCGAGCAAAAGTCGGGATGAATTATTTCCGCTTACCATGCCCATTCCCCGCCAGAGTTTGTTTTCTGATGTTGTAAGATTTTTTGCATCAATTGTTACTTTCATTTTGTTTATCACCTTTTTTCCGAATGGAGTCAAAGTTTAAATGGTTATTAAGGCCAGAATAAATCTTTTCATAAATAAATCTTCTATAAGATTAAATCATGAATATTCTATTCCTTTAATTTATATGTTCAATCTGAAATTTTTATCATGATATTAAAATATTAGCGTGCCATTAATTACAGATTCTTCCACCGCCCTGGAGAAATTCCTTCATGAGCCTTAAAAACAATTCCAAAATAATTCTTATCTTGATAACCAACGGCCTGACCCACCTGGGCAACCGTCATATTGGTATTTTCTAAAAGACTTTTAGCTTGAGAAATACGCTTTTTTGCCAGAAACTCCAGAGGCCTCATGTTTGTTACTTTGCGAAAAATCCTGCAAAAATGCTGAACAGAAAGTCCTGCAGAATCTGCAATTTCTTCAATCGTTAAATCTCTCTTATAATTTTCTTCCATGAATTGTATTGCCTTTTTTACATGTTCATTTGTAAGTGGACTTGATTCGGACAAAGAGATTTCCTGAAGCAAAAGAATGTATTCATATAACAAGACAGAAGTTTTTTCCCTGTTTTCAACACTTTCTGCCAGTTTAAAGAGTCTGTCAAAGGCCTGCTGAACAGGAAAAATGTCTTCTACAGCTTTTATAAACCAGTTATTAAATCCCAGATTCTTCATAAGAGGATCAATGTATTCTCCCCGAAAAACAAACCACTTAGTCTGCCAGTTTTTTTCCAGAGGCAGATATTCATGAATTATTCCAGGAGGCATATAAAGTAAATCATTTTTTTTCATTATTAAAGTTTTGCCCTGACACTTGAAAATCCCCTGACCCTCAATTGTAAAAAGAAACTGATGGGAGGCGAGCCCTTTATCTCTTACAATATGATATTCCGGATCTGTCTGACCAATTCCTGTAAGATAAAAGGGGAGATTTTTTTCGCTTGTAATGACTGGATATATGGATTTTAGCATTATTAAATTATAACAAGTTTTCGGGAAAATATAATTAGTTCGAATTTCGAGTTTTTTATTTTTAAACAGTGGCAAGGATTGTAAGGGCTGGCGTAGCCAGTTCCGAAGCGTAGCGAAGGAATGAAGCGACAGCGGAACCCTGAAAAGCCTGATTTTTGCGAAGCAAAAAGCCACCCAAAGAAAAAAAAATTAAAACTCGACATTTGTCCTATTAAAATATTATTGACAAGTCTATATATGTGTTATATTGTGTATATACAAGATACTCAATATATAACGGAGTGATATATGAATCTAATTGAAGTAAAAGATTTATGCAAAAATTATGATGCCTTTAAGCTTAAAAATGTTAGTTTTACCCTGGAGCAAGGCTTTATTATGGGTTTTATCGGTCGAAACGGAGCCGGTAAATCTACAACCTTAAAAACCATGCTTAATCTTTTAAAGTCTGATGGAGGACAGGTTTCTCTTTGTGGACTTTCAATGCCTAAAGACGAAATTGAAATTAAAAATCAGGTGGGCTATGTTTTTGGCGGAGTGGACTTTTATCCTGAATCAAAAATTTCAAGCATTACAAATGTAACAAAAGGTTTTTACCAGCAATGGGATGAAGAGCGTTATAAGGAACTTTGCCAGCGTTTTGAAATTGACCAGAATAAAAAATTCAAAGAGCTTTCTGCCGGAATGAAAGTAAAATATTCTCTTGCGGTAGCTATGAGCCATAATCCAAAACTTTTGATTCTTGATGAACCAACTAGTGGACTCGATCCTGCTGCCCGCGACGACCTTGTTTTGCTTTTCCAGGAATTTATAGAAGACGGTCAGCATTCCATCCTCTTTTCAACACATATAACTAGCGACCTCGAAAAATGTGCCGACTACATCACCTATATAAAACAGGGTCAGATTATAGCAAGTACAGACAAAGACTCTTTCCGAAAATCATACATTTCTGTTGCCGGTAAAAAAGAACAGCTTTCAGATGCTTTGGAAGAAAAAATTATTGGCATTCATAAACATCAGTTTGGTTTTGAAGGTCTTATGAAAAGTGCAGATAAGGCTAGTGCAGAAGAAGCCGGATTTGAAATTGCAGAACCAGGCTTAGAAGACATTATGGTTCATATTGAAAGAAGATAAGGGGAGGCGGACTATGAAAACACAGACATTAAACCTTTTGAAAAAAGAATTTGTATTGGGAAATAGCTTACAGTCAATTATTTGGTCAATATGTTGTTTAGCAATGTATTTTATTCCATCTTATCCAATGTATGTTGGGCCTTTCTATATCACTCTTTGTATTTTTATGACTTTTGCTCTTAATCAGTCTACTCACGATATCTTGTATACCGTACTTTTACCTGTCAAAAAGACTGATGTTGTAAAAGCCCGTTTCTTATATTGTGGGATGATGGAATTTTTTGCCATTCTTTCTGCTTTACTGGCCTGTCTTATAAAGAATCTTGCTGGATTTCCGGAAAACAATGCAGGAATTGATCTTACAATTTCATTTTTTGGCCTTTTAATGATTGAATTTTCTATTTTTAATCTGATTTTCCTGGGTAATGTTTATAAAAATCCACTCAAATCAGGTTTACGTTTCATTCTTGCCGCTGTCATTTATTTTATTATGTATGCCGCATTCGACTTCCCGGTTTGGACTTACCGTGCTTGCGTAAAAAAGATTGCAGATGGCGAATTACAGGAATTAAATATTATTGCAAAACTTGGTCATATTTTTACAGGTCAGAATGATAGTATCCTTCTTCAGTTGTGTGTATTATTACTGGGACTTGTAATTTATGTTTTGACCTGGCTTTTAACTTTCCGCCGGGCTGCAAAACAATTTGAAAAATACAACATGTAAATATGGATATAGTGCTTTCTCAAAAATCAGATAAACCAATTTATACTCAGATTTACGAACAAATTTCCAGCCAGATTATGAAGGGCCAGCTTGCCAGCGGAGAAAAACTACCTCCAATCCGAACTGTTGCCCTGAATCTGAGAATTAGTGTAATTCCTGTAAAACAGGCCTGGGAACAGTTGGAAAGAGAAGGTTTTATTTCTACTGCAGCTGGTCGTGGAACTTTTGTAAGCGAAATGGCCCATCACGAAATTTCTAATAAAAGAAATTCTGCGGCTCAGGAATTAATTGAGCGGGATGTAAAGGCGTGTAAAGAAATGGGACTTTCTCTGGAGGAAGTGGTGGAAATTGTCCGTAACAAGTGGGATGATAGTAGCGATTAAAAATCGATTAAAAATCAGATAAAAATCAAAGCAAAATGGAGCAAAAAATGATTCAAATATTTGGTACTAATAAATCTTTTGACTGTAAAGCTGCACAGAGATTTTTTAAAGAAAGAAGAGTTCCTTTTCAGTTTGTAGAACTTAAAGAAAAAGAAATGAGTGCAGGAGAGTTTGATTCAGTTCTTACAGTTCTGGCCAAAAAAGAAGGTAGCCGGGCAGATGCTCTTGATGCCATGATAGATAAATCTTCCAAAAATTATTCCACCATTGCCTATTTGGATGACAGCGAAAAGGAAAATAAACTTTTTGAAAATCAGGTAAGTCTTATGAAACAGCCTGTTTGCCGAAATGGGAAAACAGAAGCTACTGTAGGAATGTGTCAGAAAGTCTGGGAAAGCTGGATATAATTTTTACATTTGGGCACGTCTTTGAACATCTAATTCAATCCATTCATCAAGCGAAAGTGGGATGTAATCGCTGAACTTACAGAAACAGTTAATCATATTGCAGGGGATAGAAATTTCTTTTCCCCTGGATTGGATTTTTGTTTTCTGTGTAATTTTTATAAACTGGTTAACCAGATTTTCATCGCTTGTGTTGTGAACGTGTCCGTAAAGCATAAATGTTCTTGGACTTCCGTCTTCGTTAATTAAATGCTGGTGATTGTAACAAAAAACTGGATAGTGACTTAAAATAACCTGTCTTTTTCCATCAGTTAATTCTGCATAAGGTTTTATCCACTCAAAACGTTCTAATTTAATCCCTTCTTTTTTTAGCCAGCTGCAATCATGATTACCTTCAATAAGACAGATTTTTCCGTTTAGACGTTTTAAAATATAATTAACCTGTTCGGCTTCTTTTGAAAAAAACATATCGCCCAAAACAATTACTTGGTCTCCTCCCTGAACTTTAGAATTCCACTGTTCCAGCATATATTTGTTCATAGCTCTGGAATCTTCAAAATTTCGTTTGTCTAAAGTAATTATTGTATCGTGAAAAAAATGTTGATCGGAAATATAAAGTTTCATACTTAATTTTATAATAAAAATGAAAATGAGAGAATAAACCTTGGTATAAACAAAATGACAAGCTGAAAACTTACGAGAAGAAAGAACTAAACTTCAGCATGGCTCTACGGGCGGAATGATAGTTTCCATACCGACCGTAGCGACAAGCGACGCTAGCTAGCGGTGCTGAAGTTTAGTTTCTGACTGGTAGTAAGTTTTCAAACTGTTATGTTGTTTGATTTAAACCTTCTTTAATTTTCAGGGCTTCCGCATTATAAACAAAAATCCGATTTTTTGGCTCCCAGTCACGGTT
>CAMGTC010000052.1 GCA_946061765.1 uncultured Treponema sp. | reverse complement strand
TACACAGCAACACTTAATGCACAACGTGTTCGCGAAAAAATTGAAGAAGAAGCAGAAGAACTTTGCGAAGCAGACGGAAAAGATGAAGTTATCTGGGAAGCTGCCGATTTGCTCTATTTTGTAAACGTTTTAATGTACAAAGAGGGGGTTACCTGGAAAGACGTTTATGATGAATTAGATAAAAGACATAAAGAAAAATAAAGAAGTTAAAAATAATTTATAAAAAGAAGTTTTTTAACTCCTTGGGGAGAAATTAAAATGATAAAAATTCAAAACTATTCAGAAGTAGAAGAAGAATTCTTTCAGGACCGGAATTTTACAGACTCAAATGATGTAGTAAAATCAGTTCTTGAAGAAGTAAAAAAACGAGGCGATTCAGCTCTTAGATTATACGGAAATAAATTTGATGTTTCTGTTCCTGCAGTTTTTGAAGTACCTCAGGAAGAATTAAAGGCAGCTGCAGAAAAATTTAAAATTCAAAAAAGAGATGTTTATGATGCTTTAGTTTACTCTCACGATTTAGCATTAAAATTTGCAAAAAAACAGAGAGCCTCTTTTACAGATTTTGAAGATGAACTGGAACCAGGTCTTTTTACCGGACAAAAAACAATTCCTGTTGAAACTGCCGGTTGCTATGTTCCTGCAGGACGTTTCCCCCTTGTTTCCACAGTAATTATGACTGTTACTCCTGCTGTTGCTGCTGGTGTAAAAAATGTAATTATGTGTACTCCACCAAGAGTTCACCCTGATGATAAGGTTCAGGCCGAAAAACAGGGAGCTGGAATTTCAGGCAAAGCTTATGTAGGCGGAAAACCATATGCCGATGAAGGAATTATGGCAGCCGCTTATATCTGCGGAGTTAATCACTTATATGCTGTTGGCGGTTCACAGGCAGTTGCTGCTATGGCTTACGGAACAGAATCTATTCCAAAAGTTGATGTTATAGTTGGACCTGGAAATAAATTTGTTGCAAGTGCAAAACGCGAAGTTTATGGAACTGTTGGAATAGATATGATTGCGGGGCCAACAGAAGTTTTAATAATTGCTGATAAATCTGCTAATCCAGTTTGGGTTGCTGCCGATTTACTTGCTCAGGCAGAACATGACCTGGTAGCTCAGCCAATTCTTGTAACCCCAGATTTAGATTTTGCCCACAGGGTAAGTGAAGAAATTGAAATTCAACTGGGAACTTTAACTACAAAACAAACAGCACGCCAGTCTGTAGATAATTGTGGAAAGATTATCATAGTAAAGGATTTGGAAGAAGCAGCTGAATGTGCTAACCGTAAGGCTCCTGAACACCTTGAATTAGCATTAGATCAGGGTAAAGAACTTGAAAAACTTGAAAGTCTTGTACATAATTACGGCTCATTGTTTATTGGACATTATTCAGCCGAAGTTCTTGGTGATTATGCTGCTGGTTTAAATCACACTTTACCAACTTCTGGTTCGGCAAGATATACAGGCGGACTTAGTGTTCGTATGTTCTTAAAGACTGTTACAACTTTAAGAGCAGAAAAGAAAAAGGCCGGTCTTGTAAAAAGTAGTATTGCCGCAGGTTACCTTGGAGATTTAGAGGGGCTTGCAGGTCATGCAAAGGCAGCCAGAATTAGACTGGAAGATTAAAAATAAATCAAAGGAGGAAGCTTTCTGCAAAATTAAAATTGTAAGAAAGAAGAATTTATGATTTTAGATGTTGTTAAATTAGGACAAGATATATTAAGAGAAAAGTCTGAGCCAATCCCAGAAGTTACAGATGAAATCCGAACTCTTGCAGAAGATATGTTCGAGACTATGATTGCAACTGAGGGAGTAGGTTTAGCTGGCCCACAGATTGGTAAAAACATCAGAATTTTTGTTGCAATTGCAGATGATGATGTTCGCAGAGTTTTTATTAATCCTCAGATTATTAAGACTTCAGAAGAGCTTTCTGATTATGACGAAGGTTGTTTAAGTATTCCTCAAGTTTACGAAACAATCCGACGTCCTGCAAAAGTTACAGTTCAGGCAATTAATGAACATGGAAAACCTTTTACTTTAGAGGCAGATGGTCTTTTAGCCAGAATAATTCAGCATGAATATGATCATCTGGAAGGTATTCTTTTTATTGACCGTGGCGATAAAGATTTTGCAGAAAAAACAGAAGAGCAGTTTAAACGCCGTGCTCAGAGAACTGCCGAAAAAGCAAAATTAAAGGCCGCAAAAGCTGCAAGAATTGCCGCTAAAATTGCTGCCAAAGAAAATAAAAAAAATAAATAAGCGGGAAATAAATTGAGCTTAAAAATTTTATATGCCGGTAGTCCGGATGCTGCTGCAAAAACTCTAGAGATTCTCTATCAAAATCAGGGCCAATATGAAATTGTTGGAGTTCTTTCAAATCCTGCAAGTGCAAAGGGACGTCATAAAGATTTAATTCCAACTCCGGTTGCGGCTTTTGCTCTGGAAAAAAATATTCCTCTTTTTACACCAGAACATTTAGATTCAGCTGTCCGGGAAGAAATTAAACCTTTAGATGCAGATTTATTGGTTTGTTTTGCCTATGGTCATATTTTTGGACCAAAATTTCTGGCAAGTTTTCCTTTAGGAGGAATAAATCTTCATCCTTCATTATTGCCAAAATACAGGGGTTGTACTCCAGTAAATGCTGCAATTTTAAATGGAGATTCTCAAACTGCAATTTCTATTCAAACTCTTTCTTTAAAAATGGATGAAGGTGATATTTTAGCTCAGGAAATTGTAGAACTGAATGGAAATGAAAGAGCGGATGAGTTATTGAATTATTGTGCTCAAAAAGGTGCACAATTAATTGTGAATCTTTTAAATAAAGCTTCAAATGACGGTAAACTTCCTCAGGGAAAAGTTCAGAGTGGACAGCCTTCTTATACAGGAATTATTACAAAAGAAGACGGTAAAATAAATTGGAATGATTCTGCTAAAGCAATTTCTGCAAGAATCAGGGCTTATTATCCGGAACCAGGATGCTGGTGCATGGAAAAAATAAATAATCAGGAATCCCCTTTACGCATTTTAGCCGCAAAGTTTATTTCTGATAATAATTCACTTTTGGAAGAGTATTCTTCTGCTCAAGTGGGCCAGGTACTTGCCTTTGTAAAAGCACAGGGAATTTTAATTAAGACTGGAGATGGTATTTTGTGCGTAACAGAACTGCAAAGACAGGGAAAAAAGGCTATGATGTATAAAGATTTTATGAACGGAGCCAGAGATTTTATTGGCTCAATACTGTTATAATATACAAATCTAATAGAGGATTTTATGAGTGATAAAGAAAACAAAAAATTCGATTCATCTTTCTTTAAGAAAATTGGAATTAAATTTGGCGAAGCTTATGACCATTTACAGTCAAATATACCAGCTCTGGTTGTAACTTTTATTACAAGTATAGTAATTATGGGTCTGGCAGCTTGTGCTATTTTCTTTGCAAATATTAAAGGAGCAGAAAAAGTTCTTGTTCCTAATGTAGAAGGTAAAAAACTAGAAGATGCTCTGCTTGAAATGCAGGTTAAGGAATTATATCCAAAAATCAGTCTTAGATATTCAGATTTACCAGGAGATCAGGGCTTAATTCTGGAACAGTCTCCAAAAGCTGGTGCAATTGTTCGTGGTTATAGCAGAGTTAATCTTGTAGTTAGCCGTGGTGTT
Organism: uncultured Treponema sp.; assembly: GCA_946061765.1. Lineage (GTDB taxonomy): Bacteria > Spirochaetota > Spirochaetia > Treponematales > Treponemataceae > Treponema_D. The sequence goes on along the minus strand of CAMGTC010000052.1, from coordinate 9,209 downwards.
ATTGTTGATTCTGTAGGTGATTATGTTGGTAAAAAACTTGATGAAGTACAGTTGAATCTTCAGACTCTCTTTGCAGGCCAAACAAAACCTTTAATCGTTCTTGCAAATCCAGAATATGTTCCAGATAAAGATTACGAAGCTGGAGTTATTATTTCTCAGGATCCTCCTGCTGGTACAGATATTTCTGAACCTGTTACTGTTCAACTTGTAGTTAGCCGTGGACTTACATTTGAAAATACCCGTGCGCCATCTGTAGTAGGCCAGACAGTAAATGACCTTCTTCAGACAATTGCCAGAAGTAAGCTTGTATTTGATATTTCTATTCACGATGCTGATGAGTCAGAAATTGCCGGAACAGTTGTAAATCAGCAGGTATTTGACCGGGAATTCCTTCCAAATTATACAAGAGTTAAAGTCGAAATGGCTATGCCTAAAGAAGAAGTTGGAGGTAACATTTATGGTTTGTTCTCAGAAACTTTATCTGCATATCCATTCCCTGTTTCAATGAAACTCGAAGCTCTTCCTGCAGAAGGCGATGGCTATACAATCTTAAATTTTGTACATCCTGGAGAACTTGTTACAATTCCTTACTCAGTTCCAAGGGGTACAACTTTAGTTTTATATGTAGCCGATAAAGTTGTTGCTAAAAAGACAGTCAATTAAGTATCCTATAGATTAGGAAAGTACAGGTAGATTCATGAATAAACCATTGATTTGTATGACACTTACAGGTAAAAGTCTGGAAGAGGATATGATGCTTGCCAATAAATATGAAAAAGTTATAGATTTGGTAGAGCTTCGCGTAGATCATTTGTCCGAAGATGAACAGTTGTATGCCAGAAGATTTCCTTCTCTTGTAAATAAGCCTTGCCTTTTGACAATCAGAAGAGATGTAGATGGTGGTTTATTTAAAGGCGGTGAATTTTCCAGAACAAATCTTTTTGCCCGAGCTTTGGCATTTGCAAATACAGATAGAAGTAAAAATTTTGCCTATGTAGATTTTGAAGAAGATTTTCAAATCCCAAGTATTCAGGATGCAGCAATGGCTTTTGGTGTAAGAATCATCAGAAGTTGTCATAATATGAAAGAGCCTATTACAAATCTTAGGGCACGTTGTAATCAGATGAGAAAAACTGGTTACGAAATACCTAAAATTGCTTTTATGCCTAAAACACTGGCAGACCTTTCAAATATGTTCCGTGAAGGCGAAAGATTAACCCAATATGAGCATATTTTTGTTGCAATGGGACCAGAAGGTCTTTCTTCCAGAATATTAGCTTTCCGCTCGAATTCTTTTTTGACTTTTGTTTCTCCAGAAGAAATGCTTATGAACACAACTTCTATTGGTCATCTGGATCCTAATACTTTAATTAATCTCTATCATTTTGATTCTCTTTCTAAAACAACAAGCCTTTATGGAATTACCGGTTGGCCTCTAAAAAAACTTTATAGTCCTCAGCTTTTTAATGATGCTTTTAAAAAAAATAAATTAGATGCTGTTTATCTTCCAATTCAATCATCTTATGTGTCAGAATCTTTAAGTTTTGCAGCAGAACTTGATTTTAAGGGACTTTCAATTACCGTTCCTTACAGAGAATCTGTTTTGTATTATTTACACGAACAGACTCCAGAAGTAATTCAGATTGGAGCTGCTAATACACTTGTAAGAAAAAATAATAAATGGATTGGTTACAACACTGATTACATTGGTTTTACCCAGGCTCTGGAAGAGTTTATGGGTGGAATAAGAATTAAAAGATTAAAAGTTGCTGTCCTTGGTGCAGGCGGAGCGGCAAAAGCTGTTGTGTATGCCCTTAAATTGTTAGGTGCCAGAGTTTGTATTTTTAACAGAACAATAGAACATGCACAGTTACTGGCCGAAAAATATGGTTATGAATATGCCCAGCTGGATTCTTATTCAGTAGAAAAATTAGATGAATATTCTTCTTTGATAATACAATGTACTTCGTTAGGAATGTCTTCCAGCCAAAATGATGAATGTAGCAGCGAAAATGATCCTATTTATTTTTACAATTTCAGAGGAAATGAATTACTTTTCGATTTAGTAACAACACCTCAAGTTACTCCTTTGATGAACAGGGCAAAGATTGCAGGTTGTAGAGTTTGTAATGGATTTAAAATGCTTGAGTATCAGACTCAGGCTCAGTTTAAAATATTTACAGGAAGGGAAATGTAAAAATGACACAGTCAGAACAAAAAATTCTAGTTGCAAATACCGCAATAGATACATTAATTAAAAAAGGTAAAATCTTCTCTGGAATGAAGATTGGGCTTGGAACTGGTTCTACAGCGATGCCGGCAGTAAAACGTCTTGCAGAATACATTCAAAAAGGCGAATTAAAAGATATAAAGGCAGTTGTAACTTCTTTTCAAACTCAAAATGCCTGCCAGGATTATGGAATTCCTGTTTATTCATTAAACGATAGAATGATTGACGGTAAACTTGATCTTGCTATTGATGGTGCAGATGAAGTAACTCCAGATTGTTTTTGTATAAAAGGCGGCGGTGCAGCTCATGTTCGCGAAAAGCTGGTTGAATACAATTCTGATGTTTTTGTAGTAGTTGCTGATTCAACAAAAGCTGTTGATACAATCGGTACAAAATTTCCTGTTCCTGTAGAAATTATTGGGGAAGCAAGAATTTCTGTTACAAAAGCCCTTAATGCACTTGGTGCAAACTGTGTGCTCAGGGAAGGCGTAAGAAAGTGTGGACCTGTAATCACCGATAATGGAAATCAGATTTTGGATTGTACCTGGAAAGAGCCTATTGATGCTGCTCAAATGGAAGATAAGATAAATCAGATTGTTGGTGTAGTAGAAAACGGTCTTTTTAGTAAGAACAAACCAATCGTCTTTGTAGCAAAAGATGATGGTAGCGTAGAAGAAAGAAACTGGCACTAAAAAATGTTCCCACCTTTTCCACAATTTACAGCCCATCACTATATTCAAAAACTCATTGATGATTTGGATTGTGGAAAAGTAAAAATCCAGCAGATTACAGAAGTTAGTAAAGAAAGACTAGGTTCCGGGCTTATGCTTGGTTGCCTTCTTGCCTACGATAAAAAAACAAATCAAAGAATAATTTTATTTGCCCTTTCTGGAATTAGTCGTCAGCTGATTTTTGCAGATTCAGAAAATCCTTATGAAATTACTACTCAAGGCGAAAAATTTATTATAGTTCCTCCACTTGTTTCTGATGAAGCAATAAATCAGGCCCTGTCAAAAAATGATAAAAAAATTCATGAACTAACACAGTTGATTAAGGCAGGAAATAAAAAGTTAGAAAGTCAAAGAAGTAATCTTACTACAGAATCCTTAAAAAATGTTTTTTTACTTTATGATTTTACCCGTTTTGATGGCAAAAAAATCTCATTAAACCAAATTATCAATAAAAAAGGTAAACTTCCTCCAACGGGGACAGGAGACTGTTCGGCCCCTAAACTTTTGGAATATGCTTTTAGTCACAATCTTGAAATTATAAGTATGGACGAAGTTTTTTATGGTAAAGACAGTAAAAATAAAAAAAATGGAATTTCTTATGGACCCTGTGATGAACGGTGCGGTTATATACTTCCTTCAATTTTAGGACTAGAAATTATGTATAGGGATTCGGCTCTTTGCCTTATTAATAAGGAAAGTGGATTACTTTCTGTTCCTGGACGTGGACCTGAAAAAAATGACAGTGCAGAAAGCCGTCTAAAATTTTTATTTCCAGATACAATTAATCAGCCGGCAGTTCATAGACTTGATATGGAAACTTCAGGCCTTTTACTTTTAGCTTTTGATAAAAAATCACATGCCTTTATGAATAAAGAATTTGAACAGGGTAGGGTTTCAAAAAGATATATAGCAGTTCTGGATGGAATTTTAGAAAAAGCTCCAGGTCTTGCAAGTCCAAAGAGGGGAGAAAAATCTGGTAGAATAGTACTAGCTTTTAGACTTGATCCTGAAAATCGCCCCCATCAGATTTATGATGAGGAAAATGGTAAAATTGGAATTACAGAATGGAAAAATCTTGGGTTAATAAATTACAAGGGCAAAAAATGCACTGTTGTAGAGTTTATTCCTTTAACAGGAAGAACTCATCAACTTAGACTTGCCGCAAGCCACATAAAAGGATTTGGACTTCCAATTGTTGGAGACAGCCTTTACGGAAATCCACAGCCAGAACAAAGACTTTTATTACATTGCTGCCATTTGGAATTCAGGCATCCAGTTAGTGGACAGCTTATGAAATTTGACTGTCCACCAGATTTTATTTAGGGTTTATTACAAACCCTAAAAACGGCAAAGTCAAGGCTTTAAGCGTACGCGTGCCTTGACTCGACGTATTTAGTTCTTTTCTATTGTCAAAAAAGCAATATCATTTTTCCACTCAAAAATGCTTTTTTCGCAGGATGCTTCCAAAAGATTTACAACTTTTTGCATATCAGATTTTCCCACTAATTCAAACATTTTGCTTCCATAGGCCGATGTATCAGTTGTAAACCAGTTTTCTATATTCTTTTTAGAGATTTTTCTTTTTTCAATAATCGTATGACTTGCATATTTTACACTAAAACCATATTTTCTAAAGGTGTTTGCAATAAAAGTTCCATCCCAGGTAAAGAGAGGATTATCTCGGTCTCCAAAAAATTCCTGTTCCGCACTTTCCATTTTCTGTAAAATTTCACGGAAAGACTCAATTGAATCTTTTGAAAGAATCTGTTCTGAAATTAATGCGCTTATTCTCTGTCCGTTTACAGGAATCCTCTGTGCAATAATAATTTTAAATCCCTGCGCCAGAGGACTTTCGATTTTTGCAGGTTCTTCATCAAGAGTGTCTGTAGAAGAAACAACATCATAATTTTTTGGTTCTTCTTCTTTTGTCAATTTTTCGTCAGGTTCAAGGACTTTTTGTATAGCTTTTGCCAGAGCATTAATTGAATCTTCGTTAATAAAAGGATCTATAAAAAAGAGCCTGTCAAATAAAGTTCCCTTGTATTGGAAACCAAAAAGTATTCTGTAAAAGTCTTCGGGTTCTAGATAATCATTTTGATTTTTAGAAGAATTTTGTCGAATTGTTAGAATTGGTCGGTCTAAGTCACCAAGAGTTCTTCCGTATTGTTCCAGAATTTCTTTACCTCTTTGATTACGGCAAACTCCACAAGTTACACCTTCTGGTGTTTTTCGGGCAATTTCCCAGAGTAATAAACCAGAATCAGCGTTCCAGATAAGGCATCTGTGGTGTCTTACCAAATCTCCCATATTTATCATGGTATCGCGGATTCGTAAAAGAACTTCAGCCTTATTTGAATCTAATCTTTGCTGCCAGAATCTGTCGGCTCGGTTTAAAGCAATATCTTTTGAATAATTCTTTGGACTAAAGGTAAGATTTTCGGTTTTTGATTTTTCACTCTTAAAGTGTTCTTTTATCCACCATTCGGAAATTGGATTTACTCCAAATTCAGAAGGTTCAGCTTTGTTTTTTTGGAAAGCCTTAAAAAGGTTGATAGAACCTGTAGATTCTGGAGAAGAAGCTAACTCTTGAGCTGTTAATTCTCCATTAAGACTTTCTTTTTCAAGAATTGAGGCAATTTGAATTTCCCGGCGGGAAAGTACATCATCTCGTATTTTTCCTTCGTAGCCCTGTGTACTAGGAGTATAAAAAACTTTTCCCATAAGTTTATCTGGAAGATATTGCTGGGCAACCCAATGGTCTCTATATGCGTGAGGATATAAATAACCTCCTCCATGTCCAAATCCTTCTGCATCTCTACTAGAATCTTTAAGATGATTTGGAACTTCTGCATCTTCTTTCTCAACAGAGGCCAAAGAATCAAAAAAGGCCATACTTGAATTTGATTTAGGTGCAGTTGCAAGATAGAGGGCAGCATGGGCTAAAAAATATCTTCCTTCGGGCATACCAACTCTATCAAAAGCCTGAGCACAACTTTCAACTACAGAAATAGCCATTGGATCTGCGAGCCCAGTATCTTCACAGGCAGAAATTAACATTCTTCTAAAAATAAAATGTGGATCTTCACCTGCTTTTACCATTCTTGCAAGCCAGTAACAAGCTGCATCAGGATCTCGTCCTCTAAGACTTTTAATAAAGGCACTGATAATATCGTAGTGATAGTCTCCATCCCGGTCATAAAGGACTACTTTTTTCTGAATTGATTCTTCGGCAGTCTCTTTAGAAATATAAATCTGAGTACCATAGGCAGGAACAGGAGGATTTCCCATTGGATTCCATTTTTCTGGAGTTGTTTCTATAGCAAGTTCCAGAGCATTTAATAAAGAGCGGGCATCTCCATTTGCAGTTTCGATTAAATGTTCCAAAGCTCCTTCTTCAAATTCAACTTTCCAGTGACCGTAACCTCTTTCTTCATCCTTAATTGCTTGTTCGGCAGCTTTACGCAAATCTTCGTTTGTAAGAGCTTTTAATTGAAATACACGGGATCTGGAAACTAGAGCTTTATTTACTTCAAAAAAAGGATTTTCGGTAGTGGCACCAATTAAAATAATTGTACCGTTTTCGACCCAAGGTAGAAGAGCATCCTGTTGACTTTTATTCCACCTGTGAACTTCATCCACAAATAAAATAGTTCGGCGGCCATATAAATTATAAAAATCTTCTGCTTTTTTTATTGAATCCCGGATATCTGCAACACCAGTTAAAACTGCATTTAATGTAAGAAAATTAGATTTTGTATGATTTGCAATAACTCGGGCCAGAGTTGTTTTTCCACTTCCTGGAGGACCATAAAAAATTACAGATGTAAGCTGATCTGCAGCAATTGCACGTCTAAGTAAACGTCCTTTTCCTATAATGTGGTCTTGCCCAATGTATTCGTTAAGATTTCTAGGGCGCATTCTGGCTGCTAATGGTTGAGTTTGTTGTTTTGCCTGTTGAAATAAATCTGACATAAAGAATCCTAAAAAAAGGAGTTGACCAAAAAGTTTGTTGCGCAGCATCATTCCGAACTCGTTACGGAATCTATGCACTGTATATAACGTAGATGCTGAATCAAGTTCAGTTTACCTATACTTACTGGTCAGCCCTTTTATTATACCTTATGAATAATCAATTCTCAATTAACGAACTGTTAGATTATTCACGGTTCCAGTTGTGTCTTTCTGTGTAGTATGCCCATAAACCAATATTGTTGTAAGAAACAGATGAACTTGAACCTGTTCCAATAAAGTTTAGTGTAGCGTATATTGTATTATCTAGTTCTGCTTTTTCTGGATCTACAGAAAGAAGGTTTGTTACAAAGTAAGTTGATAATAATTGACTCTGTGCATTAGAATCTGAAAAATCTCCCAAAGTACTAGATGGAATTCCATTTGTCAAAACTAATTTTTCAACACCGCCATTTGATGAAGATGAACTTGTTGCAGTTAAATTTCCACGGCCAAGAATAATACAATCAGAATTTAAAGCCATAGAAATTACTGTTTCTCCAATATCGGCACCAGCTGCTACACAAGTAGAAGAATTTTCTGCATCGCTGTACATTACATCTTCTTCGTAAGCAAAATACATTCTTGTTGGTTCTTTTGTAGAAGTTTCGTTTGTTATAGAAGCAATTGTATTAAAGAAAACTACTCCTTCGGTATTACTTGAAGCTTTTGGATAATATACTGCAGAAGAAATATTTGAAGTAAGGCTTGTATCAAAAGAAAGTTCATAAACTGTAGCAGAAACTTCAGTAGGTTCTGAACTTCCATTTAACTTATAGATTTTTGTGTCCATGTACTTTTCTGCATATGCTGAACTTGATCCATATCTAATATAAGCATAACGATGTTTTGGATTTGTAGAATTTGTGCAGAAAACGCTGAATGCTGAATAACAATAAGAATCATAAATATAAATAGGAAGATAATCTGTATCGGCGCAGATATCTGTCCACTTATCGGCATCTGTAGCTCCAGAACCAGTAAGAACTAATTCTTCATTTAAATAGTCAAACTGAGCTGTCCATAAGTGAATTTTTGAAGGACAAGAAGTACCTGTATCAGAATTATTTGCATATTCTGCAGTTACCAGATAAAGATTATTTTCATCTGCAACTACTTTAATAATTTGCTGTCCAGAATGGTCTTGAGTTCCGTAATAATCATAAGCATGAAGATCAAAAGGAAGGCTTGAAGCAGGGAAAGTTTTCCAGTAACCATGATCATTGTAGTCATTATCTATTGATTTATAACGAAGACCCCTTTGGCTTGCATCTTTTGGGTGATTTCCTGCCAGAACTAATAATTCACTGTCTCCAGCTTTAAATCTTGAAATAGAATTAATTGGTCCAGAAACTGTAGGGTCTTCTGGAGAAACATCCTGTAAAATTTCGTAAAAAACATTATTAAAGCAAGATGTAAAAGTAAATAAAAGAAGGCTAGAGAAAATAGTAAAAAGTATAGTTGTTTTTTTCATAAGTAATCCTTGTAATTATTAGAAGTGGAATCTACCACCAATGCTGGCAATGATAAATTTGGCGTTGTAGTTATATTCTGGATTGTCTTTAAACCATTGTGGAATCCATAAAAAAGAAGCAGATGCACCTGCTGACCAGGCTTCTGTTATTCTATAATAAACTCCTGTACTTCCTTTTGCGGCTAGAGATGGGAAGTATTTTGTATTAGCCCATGATTCATAACCAATTCCTAAATTAAGATAGATAGGAAATTCAAAATTACCTGCAGATGGCTGAATTAAAACTCCAGAAGTAATAGGAATTGTAACTAAAAGTTTTTCTCCAATAGACCAGTTACTTGTAAAAGTAACTTCTCCACCCAAAGCAAACCATTTATTTAAAAATCTATAATATCCTAAATCAAAAGAAGCACCATTCTGTAATTGTTTTGTTACAGCTCCAGTTTTAGAATCTGTTCCCTTGAATCCTAAAGGAAAAATACCGGCAAAATCAAATTTTAAGAACTGATCTCCTTTTCCATTTGATTCATAAACATAGCCGTCATCATATTCGTCACCGATTTCTTCTGAAAAAATAGGTAAGACAATAAAGCATAATGTCAAAAAAGTTGAAATAAAGCGTTTCATAAGGCTCCGTATAAGTATTCGTAGAAGTGACTTATCTATTTAATTAAATCTCCAGGGCTTCCGCATTATAAACAAAAATCCGGTTTTTAGGCTCCCAGTCACGGTTGCGTGATTCAAAACCGCGCAATAATGCGCTACA
>CAMGTC010000051.1 GCA_946061765.1 uncultured Treponema sp. | reverse complement strand
GTTTTGCAGGACTGTAGCAAGAGTAATCATTGTAACAAAGTGTAACATCTGATGGTGCATATTTATTTGCATATCTAAAAGCATTGATTATAAAACTTTCATCACCATAAACTTTGTACCAGTCACTATCTTCTCTAAGCCATTTAATATCTCCAGCTCCATCGGCAATTGCTTCGTTTACAACATCCCAGGAATAAACTATGTGTTCTCCATTGTTGTTTTCTTTTTCTACCTTATCAATATAAGACAATACTTCTTTGATGTACCATTCCATTCTGGCATTCATTGTTGCTTTATCTACGTAAGCAGCATTTGCCTGAGAACTAAAATCTTCCTTAAAGAACCATTTTGGAGTTTGACTGTGCCAAACTAAAACGTGGCCTCTTACTTTTACACCTAATTTTTTTGCAGTAAGTAAGAAAGGTTTAATTTTTCCAAAACTAGGCATTTTATCTGGCATTTTATAGATTTTTCCATCTTCAGCTATAAAATCAATATAATTTTGATTTTGTGGATGGGCAAAATTAAATACTGAATCAGGTTTAAATTCATTTCCAGGAGTAACACTTGCGGCGTGGTAAGCAATTCCATCCTGAACGCCCTTTTTTGCAAGTTCTGGGCCTAATTCACAGGCAATTCCAAAAGTAAAATAAGGGGCATAAGCTTCTTTTAAGCTTGGTACAGTTTTCCAATCAACTGGGGCAGGAGGATTTTTGCCCAGATTGTCACCTGTAAATCTCAAAAGAAAATTTTTTATGTAGAAATTTGTTTTTGTAATGTTAATTCCAGCTCCCGAAAGATAAAAACTTTTATTTGCTCCCAAAGGAATGGCAGTTTCTCCTTCAAGATGAATCCATTTTCCAACAGAAACTTTTTTGTCTACAAGAGTTGGAAGCCCAGCATCTAAATCATTAATCATCCAAATTAATTCAATTTCTGAATTGTCTGGATTTTCAACTTTAATATCACAAGAAAATTCAATGTAGACTTCTTTATTTTCAAAGTCAGCAAGATTTACTGTGATTGGGTTATTTTTTTTATTTTTCTCGCCATTAACAATCGTTACATCTTTAAAAGTGTCATAAGTCTGTTTGTATTTTACAGCCGCATCTTTATCGATTGCAGAAATAGTAAAAACACCATCTTCAATTTCTTTAAGATTTGGATTTTTATTTCCGGCAAATAGACATGTTAATGAAAGTCCACATACGATAAAAAGCGCAAATGTTTTTTTCATTTTTACCCCCTGAATTCTTTTAACTAATATTTTACCCTACATTTGAGATAAAGAAATAGGTAATAGTTCTCAAATTCCTTAAAAAGTTCTATAATAATATATCTATAACAATAATAAGGAAAAAGTGAGGTTTTTAATGGGTATTCCTTTAAAAGTTAAGTATGCCAGTTTTTTTCAGGATATGGCAAAACTTACTCGTTCAGCTTCAAAAATCGATGAAGACAAAGTTTATGAAGAAGCAAATATGGATTTAAGAAAGTATTCCTTGCAGATTGTAAGCGATAACGTACTTCCTGGTTCAGGTCTTGGAAACATCGAAAATTATAAGGCTTTGTACGATTCTGTAACAAAAGAAGGTAAAAGTGGACTTATTTTAGTTGAACATTTTTCAAATCTTGATTTACCTTCTATTATTTATTTTCTTGAAACTTATGGCGAAGAGTGGGCTAAAGATATGGCTTCACGAATTGTTGCAATTGCAGGTATGAAATTAAATGAATCTGGAGTTGGTGTTCGTGGTTTTTCAGAATCTTTTTCAAGAGTAATTGTTTACCCTACAAGAAGTATTACAGCGATGAAAGAAAAAGGTGATGTTCCTGATGAAGTAATTGAAGCTGAAGAACAAAAAGCCAGAAAAATTAATTTTGCAGCAATGAGAGCAATGGATCAGTGTAAAAAACGTGGTCAGATTATTCTTGTATTCCCAAGTGGAACAAGATATCGTCCAGGTCAGCCAGAAACAAAACGTGGTTTACGCGAAATTGACAGTTACCTAAGACTTTTTGATAACATGATTTGTGTAGCAAATAATGGTATGTGTCTTAGAATTGGTACAGAACATCCAGAAGATATGCTTGCTGATATTATTGAACCAGATGTAGAAAGATTTACTGCAAGTCCACTTATCAATTGTAAGCAGTTCCGTAACAAAATACTTGAAACTCTTCCTGCAGATTGTCCAGATCCAAAACAGGAAACTGTAGATGCAGTTATGAAAGTTATGGAAGATATTCATGACGAAGTAGAAAAAACAAGACTTTCAAAATAAAGACAAAATTAAGGATTAGAAGATGGAAAAATTAAATCTGGAAAAAGAGATTTCAAGAACTTCCTATCCGGGAAGAGGAATTATTGCAGGAAAATCAGCTGATGGAAAATATGCTGTTTCTGCTTATTGGACAATGGGAAGAAGTGCTGGCAGCCGTAACAGAGTTTTTGTTACAGAAAAAGAAAATGAAAGCGAAGTTATTAGAACTAAAGCTTTTGATCCATCTTTGATTGCTGGAGATCCTAGTCTGATTATTTATGCAGCAGTTCGTCAGTTAGGTAATAAAACAATCGTAACAAATGGAGATCAGACTGATACAATTTTTGAAGGTTTAAAAGAAGGTAAAACTTTTGAAGAATCTTTAAGATGCCGTAAGTATGAACATGATGCTCCAAATTACACTCCAAGGATTTCTTCACTTTTAGATATTGAAGGCGGTAAGTTAAATTATTCACTTTCAATTTTGAAAAGTGACAGTGGAAATCCAGATTGTGTAATTCGACAGACATTTGATTATGAAAATCCACTTGCAGGTGAAGGCCGTTACATCCACACTTATCAGGGAGACGGAAATCCTCTTCCAAGTTTTGAAGGTGAACCAGTAAAGGTTGAACTTGAAGGTGATATAAATCAATTGACCGACAAAATCTGGAATGCCCTGAATGAGGATAATAAAGTTTCACTTTTTGTTAGATTTATTGAAATTGCTACAGGAAAGTACGAAACAAAAATAATAAATAAAAATAAGTAAAAAAAAATATAAGCAGGGGAGAAAAATCTTGAGTAGAATAATTATTGTCAAAAAAACTTTTATAAAATTGATTATAATTTCCGGGGTTTTTCTTTCCCTTATATCCTGCCAAAAATCAAAAAAAGCTATTTCAGAAGATTGTATAAAAAATCTTAAATATTCAGATTTTATTCAAAAGGTCGAAAACTATCTCTACGAAGATAATTTCCAGGGCTCAGTTTTAATTGGTAAGAAAAATAAAATAATTTACGCCCAGGGCTTTGGTTATCAAGATCCTAAATCTTCAACATTGGAAAAAAATTCAATCAGCACTACCTATGAAATTGGTTCAATCACAAAACAGATAACAGCAGCCGCAATCATGAAATTAGTAGAGCAGGGAAAATTCAATCTGGAAGATAAATTGTCTTTATTTTACCCGGACTATAAACACGGGGAAGAAATAAATATTAAAATGCTTTTGAATATGCGTTCGGGGCTTACTGATTATATAAATACCGGCGATGATTTTTTTCCTAGAAAAGTTCTTAATCAGATAGAAAAGGCGCAGATTGCAAACAGAGCTTTAGATGATGACATTGTCTTAAAATATTTTTATACTGCTCCGCTTATGGCAAAACCTGATTCTACCTATTTTTACTGTAATACAAATTATTATCTCTTGGCTGACATTATAGAAAAAATCACAAATCAGTCTTATCATGAGTTTATTCAGGAAAATATTTTTATTCCATGTGCTATGAGTAATTCCAACCTGGATTTTCAAAATACCTCTTCCAAAGCTTATGATTACAAGGGACGTTATTATTCAATTCCACAGGCTTTAAGCAAAGGTTGTGGAGATATAAATTCAAATGTTCTGGACTTATTTCAATGGAACTGTAATTTTTATAACGGGAAGGTTGTTTCCAAAAAAAGTTTTAAAGAAATGACAAATTATTCTGGTTATGGTTATGGAATTTATTGTTCTCCAGATTCTTATTTCCACGCAGGAAATACCAATGTATTCAATTCTTATCTTGCATATTATCCAAAAGAAAAACTTTCTGTGATTGTTTTGGTTAATGCACCTGTGAGTAAAATCAGTTCTACAATTTATGCAAGGAATATTTATAAAATATTCAAAAATTTCAATAAATAATGTTTAAAAAACTAACTTCTTTCCAATTTATCTTTTTAAATTGAGATTTATAATTAATTTATATATTTAAATTGGAGTATTACGTTGGAAACCCTTGAAAACAAAAAAAATCCAATTGGGATTGTAAATAAAATCCTGAATTATGGATTTAAAATCACTGTAATTTTTTTGTTTATATTCCTTTTTATTGGATTTATAAACCCTGCCAGAATTTCTGAATTAACTGATCAGTCAGTCTCAATGGTAAAATCAGCATTTTTCTTTAAAAGTTATGTTGGAAATGTTGTAAAGTCCGCTGAAGAAGCTGGTTATAGTTCATCAGACGAATTGGAAAATCCTTTTGCAGCATCTGATGGAATGTCTTATGAAGATCAACTTTCTGCTTTTATGAATATGACAGATTCATTTGCAGATGATGAAAGCTCTGAAGAAGAGGAAGAAAGTGATGACTATGGTTATGCAGAGTTTTTTGCAATGAGCGCCAATGATGATTTTGGTGGCCTTGCTGAAGACACAGATGATGACGATAGTGACACATTGGAATACAAAAAAGCTGAAAAAATTCAGATTAAGGATTTTAGAGAAAACTGGAAACTTTTCAAAGAAAATTATCCAGAAATTGCAAGTGCCTTTGAAGGTGGCAGAAGAGCAAGTCTTATTACTTTCTTTTTAGTAGTTACAGCTCTTATTGGACTTTATTTTGCTTGTGGTACAAATAAATTTAGGAAAATTGGTTACCTGATTATTGCTGTTGCATCTGTTTTAGTAGCAATTAGTATGGCCAATTTTGTAGTAGCATACAACGCTCTTAATTCTACAATGGAAAACCTTGAGCTTTCGGTAATAGCACCAAAAGGTATTCCATTATTTATTATTTTCAGCCTTCTTTCTTTTGGAATGGTTGTAGCATTATTCTTTACAGAAGGTAAAACAAATAAGGAAGAAAAATCAGTTTTAGCTGCAAAACCTTTCCAGTATACATATCGCATTCTTGCTTTACTTTTATTTGTAATTCTCTTTATTCCTTCGGTAAACCCAGCCCGCATTTCTGAAAATATCAACAGAAACGTTTCTTTATTTACATCTGGCTTTGCATATTCGGTTTACACAAAAAATCTTCAGCGAATTCTTGTTAGAGGATGGTTACCTGAATCTGTAATGAGACTTGCCTGGATTTCAAGTTTCTTTACTTGTCTTGGCGTTATTGCAAGTGCAGTTGGTTCTTGTATGTCTGTTGGTAATAACAAACTTAAGAGAATTGCACATTACTGTCTTTTAGGCGGAAGCCTTGTTTCTTTTGTAAGTATTTTTGGTATTTTTAGAGCATATAATTTGATAGCATCTTCTCCAAATGTAGATAGAGTTTTACCTTTGCAGCCATCATCTGCTGTTATGTTCTTAATTCTATTCGCTTTGATTTTTATAACAGCTCTTATTTCTTTCTTGCTTACCCCTGCTCCTCTAGCAGATGAAAAAGCAAAGATTGAAGCTCCATATCAGCTGTTCTTAATGATACTTCCATTCCTTATTTTGGTATTCCTTTTCAGTTATTTACCACTTTGGGGATGGCGCTATGCATTCTTTGATTATAATGCTGGTGATACATTATCAATGGATGCTTGGGTTGGCTTAAAATGGTTCAAAGCACCTTTCGAAAATGCAGCAACTCGTAGTGATATTTTACGTGTTTTAAGAAACACTTTAATTATGAGTGGTCTTGGTATTCTGTTCAGTTGGTTACCAATGATTTTTGCTATCTTCCTTTCGGAAATTAAAAATACAACAACTCGTAAGATTATTCAGACATTAACAACTGTACCAAACTTTATTTCATGGGTATTGGTTTACGCTATTGCATTCTGTATTTTTGGTACAGAAGGATTTATTTCAAGCCTTATGGTAAACAATGGAATTTGGGATAAA
Organism: uncultured Treponema sp.; assembly: GCA_946061765.1. Lineage (GTDB taxonomy): Bacteria > Spirochaetota > Spirochaetia > Treponematales > Treponemataceae > Treponema_D. The sequence continues at coordinate 6,819 of CAMGTC010000051.1, read as the reverse complement.
GGCCGTAACATGCTTATGGGTGATAAGGGTATCTGGATTAAGATGTGGCTCTGGGGTACCTGGAAAGGTCTTGGTTGGTCTGCAATTATGTATATTGCTGCAATTTCTGGTATTGATCAGCAATTGTACGAAGCCGCAACTGTTGATGGTGCAGGTCGTTTCCAGAAAATCTGGCATATTACAATTCCTGAGTTGTTACCTACATATTTAGTTCTTTTAATCCTTTCTGTTTCTGGTATTTTAAGTAACGGTATGGATCAGTATTTATGTTTTAAGAATCCAACAAATAAAGATCCAATTGAAGTTCTTGATTTGTATGTATATCAGTTGACTTTTGGACAGACAAGTAGCAGTAACATTCCTTTCTCTACGGTAGTAAGTATGTTTAAGTCTTTAGTTTCTGTTGTCTTACTCTTTATTACTAACCGAATTTCTAAATGGATTCGTGGAACTAGTATTTTCTAGTCAAAAGTTTAACATACGATTATCAGGAGGTTTTAATTATGGTAGAAAAACATGGTTTAAGTGATATAGTGTTTAATATTTTCAACTATGCATTTTTTATAATTTTTACATTACTTTGTGTATTTCCATTTTATTATTTGTTTATAAATACAATTTCTGACCAGGGACTTGTAGCTAAAGGTTTGATTTCTTTTTATCCACGCGGAATAAATATTAAGAACTACATTGCTTTACGTAATGTTCATGACTTGGGAACTGCTTTCCTTGTAACTTTGGCTCGTACTGTTATTGGTACAATTACATCAACTATTTGTTCTGGTTTTGTTGGTTATCTTGTTACAAAACAAGAAATGTGGCACAGAAAAATAGCTTACCGCTTTATGATTATTACAATGTACTTTAATGCAGGTCTTATTCCATGGTTCACAACTATGCAGATGTTAGGTCTTACAAATAATTTCCTTGGATATATTATTCCAGGTCTTGTAAGTGTTTATAATATCATCATGGTAAAAACATATATTGAATCTATTCCAGCAGAACTTGAAGAAAGTGCTTCAATTGATGGAGCTACTTACTTTACAATCTTTGTAAAAATTATCTGGCCTTTAAGTAAGCCAATTCTTGCTACAATTGCAATCTGGTGTGCTGTTGGACACTGGAACTCATTTCAGGATTCTTTGATTTTGATGTCTAGTGCTCCTCAGTTAAAAACTTTACAGGAAAGATTGTGGATTTACTTGAATTCTTCATCTAACCTTGCTGCTTCAATGAGTACTTCAACAACTGGTCTTACAGAAGCTCAGCGTCAGGAATTATTAAATACAAAAACAATTCAGTATACTGTTGCCATGGTAACAGCTTTACCAATTTTGTGTGTATATCCATTTATGCAAAAATACTTTGTAAAAGGTATTATGTTGGGTGCTGTAAAAGGTTAATCAAAGACCGATAGGTTCGTTTTACGAACTTCAAATAAAAAATGTTTCTTATTTCAAATTAGGAGGAAAGAATGAAACTTGTAAAAACTTTAGTGGCTGCATTGGCTCTTGCAACTATTGCATCAACTGCCATGTTCGCAGCTCCAAAACAGGAAGGTAATATCAAGAAGATTAAGCCTAAGAAGACTGTAACTCTTGATGTTTATTCACAGTTAGCTAACTATTCTGGTTTACAGACTGGATGGTTTGCAGATGTAATGCTTGAGAAATTCAATGTAAAAATCAACATTATTCCAGATGCAGGTGGTGCTTACCAGACTCGTATGGAAGATGGAAATCTTGGTGACCTCGTAGTTTGGGGAGATAACACAGATAAATATTCTCAGGCTTGTAAAAAAGGTTTACTTCTTGACTGGGAAGCTGATGATCTTCTTAAAAACTGGGGTCCTTATATTCAGGCTAATATGAAAATGGCTCTTCAGAAGAATAAGTACATGGATTCTCCAGATAAAAAACTTCACGGTTTTGGCCATGGTGTTTCTACTTCTGCTAAAGATATTCAGGGTTTCTTCTATACTTGGGATCTTCGTTTTGATCTTTATGAAAAAATCGGTAAGCCAAGAATTAAAGATCTTTACGACTTAATCGACGTTCTTGCTAAAATGAAGGAAGTTTGTCCTACAGATGATAATGGAAATACAACTTACGGTGTTTCTTTATTCAACGACTGGGATGGAAATATGGTAATGTATGTTAAGTCTTTGGCTACAGCATACTTTGGATATGATGAATTTGACTTTGGTCTTTATGATCCAGATACTGGTAAATTCTATGATTGTTTGGATCCAGATGGTCCTTATATATACACATTAAAATTTCTCAACAAATTGAATCAGAAAGGTCTTGTTGACCCAGACTCAATGACACAGAAGTACAATGGTATGGCTGAAGATTATCAGAATGGTACAGCTTTCTGGAACATCTTTAACTGGATGGCTTCTGGTATTTATAACTCACAAGACCATCTTGCAGAAGGAAAGGGTATGTACCCAGTATGTCCAGAAGATGCTCATACAATCGTATACGGTCAGTCTGTATATGGCGGAAACAGACTTTGGACAATTGGTTCAAAAACTGCTTATCCAGAACTTTGTATGGCTATCATCAACTGGTTCTCAACTCCAGAAGGATTTATGACAACTCAGTACGGTCCACGCGGTGTAACTTGGGATATTAAAGATGGTAAAACATATTTCACAGAACTTGGAAAGAAAACATCTGCAGATTCTAAGACAAACATGCCAGCTCCATATTCTGGAACATTCGGTGATGGTGCATTCCAGATTAACAACATTACATGGAGTACTGATGCTCTTAACCCTATGACTACTAACGAAACTTACAACAAGATTTCTTGGGAATCAGAACAGTTACCAGCTCAGTCTACAATCGAAGGAAACTGGCGTGAATGGGCAAAAGCTTCTACCCCAGATAAATATATGCAGACAACTAAATATCGTGTAAGTCCAGGTTCATTGTATACAGGTGCTGGTGTTCCAGAAGAACTTTCAATGAAATGGAACCAGGTAGCTGAATGTATTAAAAATGGTACATGGAATGCTATCTATGCTAAGACAGATGCAGAATTCAATTCTATCGTAGACAAGATGAGAGTAGATGCTAAATCTTACGGATACGATGATTGTAATGCTCATACTCTTAAACAGGCAGAAAAACGTGCTAAGGCAGAAAAACTTGCTAGAGGTACAAAATAATCAGAGGGGTAGCGTAATCCTATAATCCAAAAATGGTGGCGAGGGGATTTTCCTTGTCACCATTTTTATTTAGTGTTTATTACAAATCCTTAAAACGGACGAGTCAAAGCCTTGAGCAAAGCGTGCCTTGCCCGGTCGTATTTTACATTAATTTTTATATTATTTTTTTATATATTTTATTATTATTTAATTATGGGAATTTTTAGTCAAAACAGTGGATTTGTAAAATTTGTTAACCGGGCCCTAGATGTTTTATGGCTCAATATCTTGTGGATTGTTTTTTGTCTTCCAATAATAACAATAGGGGCTTCAACCTGTGCTGCTTATTCTGTAACCTTAAAAATGGTTGATGAAGAAGAAGGTTACATAGGCAGGCAATTTGTAAAAGCTTTTAAGGATAATTTTAAACAGGGGACAATCATGTGGTTGATTACTGCCCCATCTATTTATCTTGATTTTCTAATGTTTCAATTCATTCTAAAAGGTGATGATGTTCATTTTTTAATTATTGTGGGAGCAATTATTTACACAGCTTTGGTTGTTACATCAAATCTTTATACATATCCATTAATTGCCCGTTATGAAAATAAATTAATAAATATGATAAAAAACTCAATGGCAATTTCAGTACAATTTTTTGGAAAAACAATATTTCTTTGTTTTTTGATTTTACTTGAGGTTCTTTTAATTCTCTGGAATAAATGGACTTTGTTTGTTGGAATTTTAATTGGTCCCGAATTTATTGTTTATACAGTAAGTGGAATTTCAAAAAGAATTTTTCAAAAAATCGAAAAAGGGACTTCTCAGTCTTCAGGAACCATTAATCAATAAAAAATTGACCGTCAATCAGGGGTTCCGCATTATAAACGCTTTTCCGTAATGTTGGTGCGAAGGAGCGGGGCGTGGTTCAAAAAGGCTCTTTTTGTGGCTGTTGCGAAGCGGGAGTTCAACAGTTTCTGTCCCTGCAGATGAAATCAAAAAACTTTCAGAAACTTCCACTCAACAATCTAAAACAATTGGAAATCAGCTTACAGAAATTCAGCCTTCAATTAGTGAGGTGGTTCTTGCTTTGGAAATGGCCAATTCTATTGGCGAGATTGGTGGTTAGATAGATCAGTTCAAGGTATAAGCATTTACAGACTACTTTTCTAAAATCGCCATTTTCACTATTATACCTATATGAAAGAACTTGAATTAAAATATGGATGTAATCCAAATCAGAAACCTGCAAGGGTATTTGTTGAAAATGGCGATCTCCCAATTACAGTTTTAAATGGTAGACCAGGGTATATTAACCTGCTTGATGCATTAAATGGCTGGCAACTTGTAAAAGAATTAAAAGAAGCAACAGGACTTCCTGCTGCAACATCTTTTAAACATGTTTCTCCTGCTGGTGCTGCTGTAGGTCTTCCACTTTCTGATACTCTTAAGAAGATTTATTTTACAGACGATGTAGAATTAACTCCTCTGGCATCTGCTTATGCCCGTGCTCGTGGAGCAGATCGTATGTCTTCTTTTGGTGATTTTATTTCGCTTTCCGATGAATGTGATAAAGCAACTGCATTATTAATTAAAAAAGAAGTAAGTGACGGTGTTATTGCTCCTTCTTACTCCGCAGAAGCTTTGGAAATCTTAAAAGCAAAAAAGAGCGGAAATTACTGTGTAATTCAGATTGATGCTAATTATGTTCCAGCTGAATTAGAACGTAAACAGGTTTTTGGAGTTACTTTTGAACAGGGACACAATTTCCTTAAGATTGATGAAAATGCTCTTTCGAATATTGTAACCAAAAATAAAACTCTTTCAGAGGATGATAAACGTAATCTTATTATTTCTTTGATAACATTAAAATATACACAGTCAAATTCAGTTTGTTTTGTAAAAGACGGACAGGCAATTGGAATTGGTGCTGGTCAGCAGTCTAGAGTTCATTGTACACGACTTGCTGGACAGAAAGCTGATAACTGGTGGTTGCGTCAGTCGCCAAAAGTTCTTAATTTAAAGTTTGTAGATGGTATTAAACGTGCCGATAGAGATAATGCAATTGATGTTTACATCGGTGAAGAATATATGGATGTTTTAGCTGAAGGTAAATGGCAAAAAATCTTTAAAGAAAAACCATCTGTATTTACTCGCGAAGAAAAAGCTGAATGGATTTCAAAAAATACAAATGTAGCTCTTGGTTCTGATGCTTTCTTCCCATTTGGTGATAATATTGATCGTGCTTATAAATCTGGTGTAACAGTGATTGCTCAGCCAGGTGGTTCAGTTCGCGATGATTTAGTAATTCAATCTGCAGATGGATATAACATGGTAATGTGTTTTAATGGAATTCGTCTTTTCCATCACTAATATAAGACTAGTTTTTGGTAAAAAACAAAAAGTCATGGTGCAGGAAACTATGTGCTTTGAGTGAAATTAAAAAAGGATTTTCCAAACGGAAAATCCTTTTTTTTAACTAATCAAAATATTAGTCTCTTGCCATAATAATTGTAGCTGGCTGTTCAACATCACCTACATCAGCCCAAATACAGAATGAAATTTCTTCCTGAGCATCCTGAATAAGTGGAATGTCGACACTTGCATTGAATGGTTCGTTAGCTTTAACATCTTCAATGAGAACATATCCAGTTCCACCACCTTCTGAAAGTTCTCCCCACCAGTTTACAGCTGCTGAGTTTTCGATTACACGAATGTGCAATTTTTTAATATCCACATCGGAAGTTGCATGCCATGTAGCGTGAATTGTATCCCCAGCTTTTGGAAGATCTTCGCCGAATTCAGTTGCGAAGTGTGCAACTCCCTGATAGTTAGAAATCTGTGACATATCCTGAACACCGTCTACCCATGGGTGATTTGTTTCAAGCTGGAAGAAAGCTGCAACTTTTTCAATTGCAATATTATATGTCTGTGGTCCTTTTGGTGCGATAACTTCACCATTAGCTGCTGCATATGCTTCTGCTTCAGCAATTGTGTTTGTTGTGTTACCAAATTTTTCAAATGATAATTTTGATGGAGCACCTGCTTTTGCAAACTGATCCTGTCCGTGGTCAGCACCGTCATAAGCAAATACGAGCTGGAATCCACCTTTTGAACCAGCTGTAAGAACTACTTCTTTTTCTACTTCAACATATTCACCTGGTTTAATATTTTCAATGTAATTATCTTCAGAAATTACTGTCCAATAGCTAGCTGCAGGAGAGTTATCAATAATAAAATAAGCAAGTCCTGGAATTTCGATATCAGCAGTTACTTTCATCTTGATTTTTACTGTATCACCAGCCTGTGGTTTATCAGCTTTTAAGAATGGTTTGTAGAAATCAGCTACGCCCTGATAGTTTGGACCATACTGGTTATAATCCATACTTACAGGTGCATTTAAATCTGCAGGATCGATTTCATATGATCTTGGATGTGGGATTCCTGTTCCAGCGGCAGTTGAACCTTTTTTAGCAGATTCAGTTGACGCACAGCTTACTAATAAAGCTGAAGCAGCTAAAAGACCTGCTGCAAATTTTAACAATTTTTTCATAAATTATTTTCCTCCTAAATTTATGTATAAAATCTTTTTTCAATTTTTATTATAAGTTGTTATTCCTAATAAAGCAAAAAAAAAGTAAAAAAAAAGATTGAGCCCT
>CAMGTC010000050.1 GCA_946061765.1 uncultured Treponema sp. | reverse complement strand
GCCCCGCTCCTTCGCACCAACATTACGGAAAAGCGTTTATAATGCGTTTGCCCTGTGGCACTATTCATTTTAACTTGAGTTTTTTTGCAAAAACTCTATTTATTTACGTGTTCGCTTGCGCGAACGTTTTGTAAATCCTCAGTTGTTGATACAACTTGCGGTTGACAAAATTAAAGAACCAATATTCTAAATAGATTTCTTTCTATCTGTATCGGCTACTTTAAAAATTATTTCCCAAAGTTGCAGCAATTACAGCTTTGATTGTATGCATACGATTCTCTGCTTCATCAAAAACAAGCGACTGCTTTGATTCAAAAACATCATCTGTAACTTCCATTGCATCAAGTCCAAATTTTTCATGAATTTCTTTTCCAATTTTTGTATTTAAATCGTGGAATGATGGAAGATCATGCATAAATATTGCACTTGGTTTTGCCATTTTTAACACATCCATATTTACCTGATATGCTTTTAAATCAGCAATTCTTTCGGCCCAAACTTCATCTGGTTCTCCCATACTTACCCAAACATCAGTATAAAGAATATCAGCATCTTTTGTGGCTTTTTTAATGTCACTTTCTAAGGTAATACTTGCTCCACTCTCTTTTGCCCACTGATTACATTCTTCAATAAGTTTTTTATCGGGAAAATATTTTTCTGGAGCACATAAAGTCAAATTCAAGCCCAGTTTAGAAGAAACTATACAAAGTGAATTTCCAATATTGTAACGGGCATCTCCATAATAAACTAATTTAAGCCCTTTTATTTTTCCATAATGTTCACGAATTGTAAGCATATCAGCCAGCATCTGAGTTGGATGATATTCATTTGTAAGTCCATTCCAAACTACAACCCCAGAATATTTAGCCAAATCTTCAACTAGAGACTGCTGATAACCACGATATTCAATTCCATCAAACATACGGCCAAGAACTCTGGCTGTATCAGCAATACTTTCTTTTTTACCAATCTGAGAACCTTCTGCAAGATATGTAGTAGAAATTCCTAAATCATGAGCAGCAACTTCAAAAGCGCAACGAGTACGGGTACTGGTCTTTTCAAAAATTAAAGCAATATTTTTACCCCTATGAATATCAACAGGGATTTTTTTGGCTTTTTTTTCCTTGAGATCGGCAGCTAAATCCAAAAGATAAAGAATTTCTTCAGGAGAAAAGTCTTTTAAGGTTAGAAAATTGCGTCCAGTTAAATCCATATTACACCTCGAAAAGTTTTTTAATTATAAGAAAGCATTATTATATCACAAGTATTAAAGCTTATTCAAATAGAGAAAGCCAATTTTTCAGGGCAGACGCATTATAAACAAAAATCCGCTTTTTTGGCTTCCAGTCACGGTTGCGTGATTCAAATCCGCGCAATAATGCGCTACACGCTTTTTGTGGTGTGGAAATTAGGTTTAAAATAGATGGTTTAAATTTCGCCTTCTATTTTAAGTCTCAAGTTTTTTTGCAAAAACTCTTTTTATTAAAAGAAATGGGTTTATCTTCAGTAACAAAACTTGTTTCTACTGATTGTTTAGAAGAGTTTTTGTAATGGCAGGCAGCACCACAAGATGCACAGTCACCACCACAAGAAGGATGACGACCGGCTTTTTTTTCTTTAATGATGAAGGCAATAATAGAAGCAAGAACAGCTAAAAGTATAAAACCTACGATAAAAGTTCCCATATAATTACCTCCAGATTAAAAATGATTATTCAATTAAATTAATTAGCAGCCTTTGGTTTTCTTACTAAAGCCCAGATAAAGCAGACAAGAACAGCAAGAGCAAAAATCAAACCAAGGATATTTACATTGCCAGAGAAGAGTCCTCCAATCTGATAAATCATAAGAGATACAGCATAAGCAAGAGCACACTGCCAGCCGATTGCAGCCCATGTCCATTTAGCACTGTTCATTTCGCGTTTGATAGCTCCAATTGCGGCAAAACAAGGAGCGCAGAGTAAGTTGAAAACTAAGAAAGAATAACCAGCAAGGCGAGAAAGTTCTCCGAAATCCAGAACTCCAAATACACCTACAACCTCTTCCTTAGCAACAAGTCCCATAAGTGTAGCAATAACAGCACGAATATTACCAAATCCAAGAGGAGCAAAAATCCATTTGATTGCATTTCCAATGTAACCAAGAATTGAATTTTCAAGTTCCATATCTGGATCAAATCCAAATCCTGAACCTGTATTACCAAATACTGAACCAGCCCAGATAATAACAGAAGAAAGAAGGATGATTGTTCCAGCTTTCTTGATGAATGACCATCCGCGTTCCCACATAGAACGCATTATATTTCCAAATGTTGGCCAGTGATATGCAGGAAGTTCCATTACAAATGGAGCAACTTCACCCATAAAAGGTTTTGTTTTCTTTAAGATAATTCCAGAACAAACAATAGCAGCAACTCCAAGGAAGTAAGCTGATGTTGCAACCCATGCAGAACCATTAAACAAAGATGCAGAAATCAAAGCAATGATTGGAAGTTTTGCACCACATGGAATAAAGGTTGTTGTCATGATTGTCATACGGCGGTCACGTTCATTTTCAATTGTACGGCTGGCCATAATACCTGGAACACCACATCCTGTTCCTATCAACATTGGAATGAATGATTTTCCAGAAAGACCAAAACGTCTGAAAATACGGTCCATAATAAAGGCAATACGAGCCATGTAACCACAAGCTTCAAGGAAGGCAAGGAAGATAAAGAGAACGAACATCTGAGGAACAAAACCAAGAACTGCTCCAACACCACCAACAATACCGTCAAGAATAAGATCTTTAAGCCATTGTGCACAAGCAATTGCATCAAGTCCGCTTTCTACAAGAACAGGAAGACCTGGAACCCACCATCCATAACCATTTGAAGGCTCAGGGAAATCTTCACTTTCAAAAGCTTCATCTAAAGCTGAAATATCATAACCAGCTTCTGCCATATCTTCGGCGTAGAAACCATAAGCTTCTTCAAAGGCACCATAATCTTCTTCTTTAATAGCAGCAAGAACTTCATCTGCACCAATTACACCAGCATCTGCAGCAGCCTGAGTAACTGTAATTATCTCATCAGTCCACATATTTTCTTTGGCAAATTCTGTAACTGCATCGTCGTAGTTAGCTCGACCTTTTCCAAACAAATAATAACCATCACCAAAAAGACCATCATTTGTCCAGTCTGTAACCCAGGTACCAACTGTTGTAACAGAAATAAAATATACAAGCCACATTACTAATGCAAAGATTGGAAGAGCAAGCCAGCGGTTTGTAACTATGCGGTCAATTTTATCTGATGTAGAAAGATTTGAACGTTTCTTCTTTGTTACACATTTTTTGATAATTGATTCAATGTAAGAGTAGCGCTCAGAAGTAATGATTGATTCAGAATCGTCATCAAGTTCTTTTTCACAAGATTTAATATCACCTTCGATATGTTCGAGTTTATCTGCAGAAATCTGTAAAGCCTTAATAACTTTTTCATCACGTTCAAAAAGTTTTACAGAGTACCAGCGATGCTGTTCAGTTGGAAGATCATGTACAATTGCCTCTTCAATATGAGCAAGAGCATGTTCTACACATCCCTGGAAACGATGCTTGTACATCATAGCTTTCTTTTCATTTGCTTTATTAACTGCAAGTTCTGCAGCTTCTATACAGCCACTTCCTTTTAAAGCAGAAATTTCAACAACAGGACATCCAAGTTCTTCTGACATTGCATCAATATGAATCTTATCGCCGTTCTTTTTTACGATATCCATCATATTTACAGCAACAACCATTGGAATACCAAGTTCTGCAAGCTGAGTTGTAAGATAAAGGTTTCTTTCAAGGTTTGTTCCATCTACAATGTTCAAAATTGCATCTGGGCGTTCTTTTACAAGATATTCACGAGAAACAACTTCTTCCAAAGTATATGGAGAAAGAGAGTAAATACCAGGTAAGTCCATAATCACAACATCATCTTTGTGACCTTTAAGCTTACCTTCTTTTTTTTCTACAGTTACTCCAGGCCAGTTTCCTACGAACTGATTTGAACCTGTAAGAGCATTAAACAAAGTTGTTTTACCCGCATTTGGGTTTCCGGCTAAGGCTATTTTAATCATCTTCTACTCCTACTTTACCTGAATTAATTCGGCATCAGCCTTTCTAATAGATAGTTCGTAACCACGAACAGTAACTTCCACAGGATCTCCAAGAGGAGCCACTTTGCGGACATAAATTTCAACACCTTTTGTGATTCCCATGTCCATAATGCGACGTTTTATAGCACCTTCGCCATTCAGTTTTTCAACAGTAACTGTCTGACCGGTCTTAACATCTCTTAATGTCATATTTTTTACTCCTATTTATGTAAATGACTTTTACAGTCAAATTTCCAGAATTAATCTAGTCTTTAAGTTTCAAAAAGATACAGGTAAGATTTAAACAATAATTTTTTGAGCCATTTCTTTGCTGATGGCTATACGAGAATCTTTTACTTGAACAATTACATTGCCTGATATTTGAGAAACTATAGAAACTTCTGTTCCTGCCACAAATCCTAATTTTTCAAGAAAGTGACGAGTTTCTTCTTTTCCACTGATTTTTTTAATTAAAAACTGTTCGCTTAAAGAGGCCATTGTTAAAGGCATTTTCAACTCCATTTTTAGTTAGCTAATTCTAACTTAACAAAATATTAGCCTTACCTAACAAAAAAGTCAATAAAGTTGAAGATTTTTTTTTGAGACAATTAAAAATTTAATAAAAGCTAAGCATCAATTTCTCTGGCCAAATGATGAACAATAAAATCCTTGCGCTGTGGTGTATTTTTTCCCATATAAAATTCAAGAACCTGAGGAACATTTTTTAGAGTCTGAATAGTTACAGGAGTAAGATGGATACCTACATCTTCTGGTTCACCCTCTTTTCTAGGATGAATAAACTGTCCAAATTCAGAACCAGAAATTTCACCAAGTCCTTTAAAGCGGGTAACTTCAGCACTTGCACCAAGTTTTTTAAGTTCCTTATCCCGGCTCTCTTCTGAATAACAATAAACGGTTTTATTCTTATTTCTTACACGGAATAAAGGAGTTTCAAGAATATAAACATGTCCACTTAATACAAGTTCTTCAAAGAAAAGTAAAAGATATGTCATAACAAGATTTCTAATATGGAATCCATCGTTATCGGCATCGGTTGCAATTACAATTTTATCGTAACGCAAGCCTTCAATATCTTTTTGCACACCTAAACTAAAAGTAAGATTTCTTAATTCTTCATTATCAAAAAGTGCGGATTTTTTACGACCATACATATTTTCTGGTTTTCCACGCAAGGAGAAAATTGCCTGATAAGAAACATCTCTTGCATTAACCATAGAACCTGTAGCAGAATCTCCTTCGGTAATAAAAATCATTGAATTAGCACCTTTTGGACCATCCTGCAAATGGTAACGGCAATCCTTTAATTTTTTTATCTTAAGCATTACAGATTTTTCTGCTTCACGAATCTGTTTATCGGTAACAGAGTTAATTTCATTTCTTGCTTTTTGATTTTTTATAATTTTTTCTTCGATAATTCCTGCAATATCAGGATTATGTCTTAACCAGTCATCTACAGCAAATTGAGTTTCTTTTATAATTGGAGTACGAATTTCAACATTACCCAGTTTATTTTTAGTTTGCGAAGTAAACATAGGATTATCAAGTCCTACTTTTAGGGCAACAAATAAACCACTTGTAACATCTCTTATATCATATTCTTTTTTAAAGAATTCATTTACTCCTTTTGTAAATCCATCAAGAAAGGCTGTAACATGAGTACCACCATCATCTGTGGCCTGACCGTTTACAAATGAATAAACAAATTTATCCAGACTTGCGCCATGTGTAAGAACAAACTGAAGATTTTCTCCCTTATAATCAAACATATTGTAAAGGGCTTTTGTCGAATCTCCCATTTCATTATTAAGAAGATCCATTATTCCGTTTTCAGAAATATATTCTTTTCCATTACATTTAATCAAAAGTCCTGGATTCAAATATGCATAATTCCAAAGGCGTTTTTCTACATATTCCATATTGTATTCATACTTACCAAAAAGTTCTGAATCAGGAATAAATTCCAGATAAGTTCCGTTTGCCTGCCCTTCTTTTGCAGCTCCTGTTTTAGAACTAACTTTTTCACCTTTTTTATATTCTACCACAGCCATTTTTCCATCACGGATAGAAGCTGCACGGAAATAAGAAGACAAGGCATTTGTGGCTTTAATACCAACACCATTCATACCAATTGCCTGTTTAAAAACTGAATTATTATATTTTGCACCTGTATTAACATTGGCAACACAATCTTCCAAGGCGCCAAGAGGAATACCACGACCATAGTCACGAATTCTTACCCGGCCATCTTTTATTTCAATATCAACTCTTTTTCCAAATCCCTGAGAAAATTCATCAACAGAGTTATCAATACCTTCTTTTAAAAGGATATAAATACCATCATTTTCGTTAGAACCATCACCTAAAGAACCAATGTACATACCTGGGCGAAGTCTGATATGTTCAAGGCCTTCAAGGTGCTGAATAGAATCTTCATCGTAAACAACAGAAGAATTTTTTACTTGCTGAGCCTGTTTTTTTACTTCAGTACTTTTTGTAGTGGAAGACTTTGCAGCAGGTGCCTTTGCAACAGATGTTTTTGCAGCAGGTGTTTTTGTAACAGTAGTTTTAGATTCTGTATTTTTACTTGCTGTAGATTTACTTGCACTTGCTTTTGTAACAGCAGATTTAGTTGTAGCTTTACTTACAACTGTCTTTGCAGCAGCACTTTTTTTACTAGTAGAACTTTCCTTTTCCGAAGTACTTTTTTTTGCAACTGTTTTTTTAGTAACATTCTTTGTACTTTCTTTTGATTCTGTTTTACTTGCCATCTATATTTCCTTACCAAAGTCTTTATTTCTAACTTTCATTATAATAAATAGAACAATTACAGCGACCACCGCGTTTTACAGTGTAAAGGGCCTTATCTGCCTGTTCAACAAGGTCATCATTGTACCCCTTCTCAGAAAGTGCTACACCTACACTTAAAGAAACTCCTGGAATACCATCATTAACATTTTGAAGAATATGATTCATACTGGTAATTTTTTTCTGAATAACCTCTGCAGGAGTAAGTCCGACTTTAGTCATAATTACAGCAAATTCATCTCCACCAATTCTTGCAACATAATCAGTTGAACGGAATTGAACCATGAGTAAATCTGCAATTTTTCTAAGAACGTCATCACCCGCAGTGTGACCATATTTATCATTAATAGATTTAAAGAAATCAATATCTATAATCAAATAAGCAATTGGTTCATCAATATCTTTTAATAAATCTTTAATTTGAGAAAAAGCTTCCCGGTTGATTAATCCTGTCAAAGGATCATGCTCAGCCTTGTGCTTCAATATAGAAGAATTCATTACATTTTTATCACAAAGAGAATTATAGGCCTTTGCAATAAAATTAACTTCATAGGCATATTTATTTCCTAAGTTTTTTACCTTTGAACCTTCTTCAATATTATTAACAAACTTATTAAGTGGTTTTAAAAGCAAATTACTTAAAACAAAATAAATTACAAAAGAAAAAACAAAAAGTGTTGAAAGAATAATTATATAAACCACAGATAAACCTGTTATTTTTTTTGCAACAACATTTTTTTCTTTAATAATCAGATTAATCAATTCTACAAGTGTATCGTTTACATAATCATCAATTTTATTTTTTGCAATAATATAATCTTTATTAAATAGAAGATCATTTGCCTTACGAATCTTTCCTGCCATTGGCAGAGCAAGATCTTCTTTACTTATAAAAATCTTTCGGAGCTCTTCATAAGCCAAATAATCAATGTCATAGCATTCACAAACTAAGCGCATAGCATAAAGTTCAGTTTTACAAATTTCCTCAGAAGCTTTAAGGGCCATTAAGATTTTATTATCAACACCATCATTACTATGGGACAACTCTATAATATCAACACTATTTCTACGTGTTTTTTTATTTTTGATTTCATCTAAATAATTATTCAGATAAATAGTATCATGATTTACAACAAATAGCCTTGATTGATTAGTCAGATAATTTGATGCTTTTACAAAATCAGAAAGTGCACGATCACATTCAATATAATCATTTACTGTTGAAACTTCATTTCGATAATTGTTTCTTATAAGAAAAAGTAAAACTAACAGAAAAATACAAAACACACACATAATAGCTACAAGAATTCCACACAAAGTATGAACCTTGATGCCCTTTAAGGAACGGTCTCTGATATTTTTTGGCATTATTATCCCCACCCAAAAAAGATAAATAAAATTTTATAATGTGAATAAAGTAAAGTCAAGTATAGTTTTTCTTATTCTATGGAATACAGCAATTTTCACCTCTAGACCAGAGTTTTTTGAAGGGCCAGTTGATTTAAAATTCTGGCAGTCAACTCAAAGGCTTGAGGAGTAAGACTTTCAAAATTATCCTGCTGAGTATGGAACTTTTTCCAGGTTTGTGGAATCTGCCCCCGTAAAGCAAGACTTACTTCTTCAGATGGTAAAATTGTAATTGCAACCGCCGGAATCCCATTTGCTATAAAACTTGCATTATCAGAATAACTACATGGAAGAGAAAACCACTTTCCCCCGCTGGCATTTTGAATCAATTTTTGCGCCCTCATTTCCAGTTTATTAAAATTATTTACAAACTCTCTTGAAATTCCCTTAGGCAGATTTGTCTGGGTCAAAATTGGAACATCCCCCCGCCCCATGCAATCAAAAACATAAATATCATCATTTTTAATTCCAAGTTTACGAAAAAGACTGGCCAATGGATAAGCCCCCTGAGATTTTATTCCCTCAGAGCCTAACTCCTCTCCATCTGTAAAAATCAAGCGAATATTATGAAAAACAGGCATTTTTATAAGCCTTAAAGCCCATTCCAGCATTAAAAAATCTGCTGCAGAATTATCATTTGCACCTGGAGAACCTGGAACACGGTCATAATGAGCAATAACTGTTTTAATTCTAAAAGTGGGATTATATTGATTCTGGGGGAATTTTACATAAATATGATTTTTCCCCTCCATTGGCAAAACCGCAGTATCTATTCCAGCCTTATTCAGATAATTTTGAATAAAGAAAGCACGATTACAGTCGCTTGCAATAAAATCCTTAAAAACTGATGGAATAGTATACATAGCGTAACTATAGAACAAAAAATCAAATTCGTTAACTCAGGGCAAACGCATTACAAACAAAAATCCGATTTTTTGGCTCCCAGTCACGGTTGCGTGATTCAAAACCGCACAATAATGCGCTACACGCTTTTTGTGGTATAGAAACTATTGAACTGCCGCTTCGCAGCAGCCACAAAAAGAGCCTTTTTGAACCACGCCCCTCTCCTTCGCACCAACATTACGGAAAAGCATTAATAATGCGGAAGCCCTGTTCGTTAACTTGTTATTAAATGCCTGGTGTAGTATTCTTTAAATAACAATTTTTTAAGGAGATTGATTATGAAACACACATTAAAAAGACTAGTTATTCTGGGCATTCTTGCAAGCAGCATTTCTTTGTTATTTTCAAACGGACTTGAAAACAAAAATGCAATTGGAGTTTATGTCATTGGGGCAGAAAGTCCAATTGGCGGCATTCAATATGAACGACACTTTTCAGATTTAATCAGCGAAAAATTTGGAGTATATGCTTTTTATAATAATGACTATACTTCGAATCCTTTTGAATTTAATGTAACAGCAGAAACTGACTTTAAATTATATGAAACCAACTGGAAGGATAAGGTTTCATCCCGACTTTTTACCTTTGCAATGCTTGGCTATGATATAAAAATAGAAAGAGAAACTAATTATGTAGTGCCAGAAGATTCATATTTGGAAGAAAAAGTAATAAACAATGCCCTTGCAGCTGTAGGTTTTGGCTTTGATTTTATCTTTTTTGACCATCTTTCTATGCCTGTTCAGTTTGGTTTTATAGGTACCTTCCCTGGCACACCTAATATCGGTTTAGGCGGAGGTATAGCACTGCGTTACAGCTGGTAAATCAAGTCTTGCTAGCAAGTATAGATTATCCCTATTCCCTATTTTCTTTATTTAAACTAAAATATTTAAATATAATTAAAATTTATGACGAGGAAATATATGTCTACTCCATTGGAAAATTATCTTGCTTCTTGCGGCGGAAAACCAACTGCTGCAATGTGTTCTTATGTTGCAAATCTTCAGCAGGTTGCCGCTGTTGGTCCTGATATTGCAGCAGCAATCGTAAGTGAAATTGAAAACCAGCGCAGTCATCTTAAACTGGTTGCATCAGAAAACTACTGTTCATTGAATGTTCAGGCAGCTATGGGAAACCTTCTTACAGACAAATACGCAGAAGGATATCCAGAACACCGTTACTATGGTGGATGTGTAAACATTGATACTGTAGAAAACATTGCCGCTCACGAAGCAGAAACTCTCTTTGGAGCAGATTACGCTTATGTTCAGCCACACTCAGGTGCTGATACAAACTTAGTTGCTTACTGGGCAATTCTTTCTGCAAAAGTTGAAACTCCAACTTTGGAAGAACTTGGCGTAAAATCTTTGAACGACCTTACAGCAGAACAGTTCGATATGTTACGCAAACGTTTTGGAAACCAGAAACTTATGGGACTCGACTACTCTTGTGGTGGACACCTTACTCACGGTTACAAAATGAACGTTTCTGCCCGCATGTTCGAAAGTCATCCATACGGAGTTGATAAAGAAACAGGTTTACTTGATTATGACGCAATCGAAAAACAGGCAATGGAAGTAAAACCTCTTATCCTCTTAACAGGATACTCAGCATACCCAAGAAAGATTAATTTCAAACGTTTCCGCGAAATTGCAGACAAATGTGGAGCAGTATTAATGGTAGATATGGCTCACTTTGCAGGTCTTGTAGCAGGAAAAGTTTTTGAAGGCGATTACGATCCAGTAAAATGGGCAGATGTAGTAACTACAACAACACACAAAACTCTTCGCGGACCACGTGGCGCTATGATTCTTTGTAAAAAAGAATTCGCAGACTACGTAAACAAGGGATGTCCAATGGTTTTGGGTGGTCCTCTTGGTCACATTATGGCAGCAAAGGCAATTGCATTCAAAGAAGCACGTACTCCAGAATATCAGGCATGGGCACATCAAGTTGTAAAAAATGCTCAGGCTCTTGCAGAAGGCTGTAAAGCACACGGAATGCCACTCCAGACAGGCGGAACAGACAATCACCTTATGCTGGTTGATGTTACAGTTTACGGTCTTACAGGAAAACAGGCAGAAGCAGCACTTTTCGCATGCGGAGTTACAGCAAATGCAAATGCCCTTCCATACGATAAAAACGGGGCATGGTGGACATCTGGAATTCGTATTGGTACTCCAGGTCTTACAACACTTGGCATGAACGAAGCTGACATGAAAGAAGTTGCAGATATCATCGACTTTGTATTAAAGGGAACAAAACCTGGCCTTACAAAAGAAGGAAAACCTGCAAAAGGTAAAATTGACCTTGATCCAAAAGTTCAGGAAGAAGCAAGAGCTCGTGTAAACAAACTTTTGGGAGCGCACGTTCTCTATCCAGAACTTGATTTAGACTTCCTTAAAAAAGAATTCATAAAATAAAAAGGTGGGGAAAGCCTTCCCCTCGCCCGCACATGGTTGCGGGCTACCCCTTCTCCTAGGGGGATGCAAAAAGCTGCCTCCCCCTAAAACCCCCATTTATACATTTTCACTGGAGTAAAAATGCGTCTTATTTTTATCCGACACGGAGATCCTGACTATTCAATCGACAATCTTACAGCAAAAGGCAAAAAAGAAGTTGCCCTGCTTACAGAAAGAATTTGCAAATGGCAAAATATTACAGACTTTTACACATCTCCACTTGGAAGAGCAAGAGCAACAGGAGCTCCTGCCTTAAAAAAATTAGGACGAGAAGCAGAAGTTTGTAACTGGCTACAGGAATTTTACTACCCGGTAGAAATACCTGCAGACTATCCAGACAAAAAATTAGCTGGCAAAAAAAATATCTGCTGGGACCTTTTACCAGAATACCTTACAGCCCATTCCGAATTTTTTGATAAAGATAAATGGACCTCTGTGGATTATCTTAGAAAAGCTGGAATCGATAAAAAATTCAAGGAAGTATCCGAAGGTTTTGATAAGCTTTTGGAAAAATACGGCTATATAAGAAATTCCAAAGATTTTTACACTGTAAAAGATCCCATTCCAAATCACAACTGGTCACAGCCAATAGAAAAATATCACTTAAAATCTATAAAAGATGATTATCCTCAGGAACCAACTCTTGTATTTTTCTGCCATCTGGGAGTTATGTTCGCAATAATTGCCCACTTAACAGGACTTTCCCCAATGCAGTTGTGGCACGGATTTTACGTTGCTCCTACTTCAATCACAATATTAAATTCAGAAGAAAGAATAAAAGGTCAGGCCTGGTTCAGAGTAGAAAGGCTGGGTGACACAAATCATCTTACAAACGGAAAAGAAGAAATCTCCTCTTCAGGCTATTTTGCAAGTCTTCTAAAGGAAATTTAGTTAAATTATCCTATGTTTTTTAACTAAAATCTGATATAATAATCATATTATGGAACAGAAGAAAAAAGTTAGACTCTCTGATATCGCAAAAAAACTTAACATCAGTACGGTTACAGTTTCTAAAGCTCTGGCAAACAAAGACGGTGTAGGAGATGATTTAAGAAAACAGATTAAAGACCTTGCTAACGAAATGGGTTACAAGTCAAAAAATAATTCCGGCTTTTCAAACGGAAAAATCACAGGAAACATAGGCATTCTTATTCCTTCTCACTTTTTTGGAATTAATACTTCTTTTTACTGGTATATTTTTA
>CAMGTC010000049.1 GCA_946061765.1 uncultured Treponema sp. | reverse complement strand
GATAGCGGAACCCTGAAAAGCCTGATTTTTGCGAAGCAAAAAGCCACCCAAAGAAGAAAAACTTAAAACTCGACATTTGTCCTAATAATAAAAAATCAGCGGAAATAAAGTAAAAGATTTCTACCAGAAAATAAGAGATTTTTATTATTCATTTTGTTTAAATGTGGAGTAAAATCTCATGTAAAACATATTTTTACAGGAGATAAGCATGATTTATTATGTTAATGCTTGTGCAAAAGAAAAAGGTGATGGTTCTAAAGAAAAACCATTCCAGAAAATACAGGAAGCCGCAGATATTGCAAAGGCTGGAGATGAAGTTTTAGTTGAACCGGGAATCTACCGAGAGGCTGTTAATCCTAAAAACGCAGGAACTGAAGGAAAAAATATTATCTACCGCTCTTTAAATAGCCGAAAAGCCCATATTACAGGAGCCGAACTTGCTAAAAACTGGGAAAAAGTTGAAGGTAATGTTTATAAAACCCGTGTTTCTAATAAGATTTTTGGAGATTATAATCCATACACAACTTTAGTTAGCGGAGATTGGTTCATTGCCTACATGACTGCTCACACAGGAGATGTTTTTTTAAACGGAAAATCAATGTACGAAGTTACCAGTCTGGACGAAGTAAAAAATCCTCAGGTAAAAAAATCTTCCTGGGATCCTGATTTTTCACTGTATGTCTGGTACACAGAACAGGACTCTAAAACTAACGAAACTATTTTCTATGCAAATTTCCAGGGTAAAGATCCAAACAAAGAAGAAGTTGAATACACAGTCCGCCGTAACTGTTTCTATCCAGAAAAAGAAGGCATTGGTTATATTACATTAAGTGATTTTGTAATCTCAAAAGCTGCTACTCAATGGGCACCTCCAACTGCTTATCAGGAAGGTATGATTGGTCCTCACTGGTCTAAAGGCTGGATTATCGAAAATTGCGAAGTTTTTGAATCAAAATGTTCAGGAATTTCTTTAGGAAAATATCTTCAGCCAAATAACGATAATAAATGGCTTAAAACAAAATACAAAGACGGAACTCAAACAGAAAGAGACTGTATTTGTCAGGCCCAAATAGAAGGCTGGACAAAAGAAAATATTGGGTCTCATATAATCAGAAATTGTGATATTCACGATTGTGGACAAACTGGAATTGTAGGACACCTTGGTGGAGTTTTCTCTCTTATCGAAAACAATCACATTCACCATATAAATAATAAACAGAATCTTGCAGGTGCCGAAATTGGTGGAATTAAAATGCACGCCGCAATTGATGTAATTTTCAGACATAATCACATTCATCACTGTACAAGAGGTATGTGGTTAGACTGGCAGGCTCAGGGAACAAGAGTTACACAGAATTTATTCCACGATAACACTCTTCCTTTTGATTATTTAATGACAGGTGAAGGATTAGCAGGTAACGGAGAAGATTTATTTATCGAAGTTTCTCATGGTCCTACGCTTTTGGACAACAACATCTTCCTTTCTGACAGAGCTGTAAAACTTTGTACTCAGGGAGTTGCCATGGTTCACAATATAGTTGCAGGAAGTCTTGTAGCAGTAGGCTGCGGAGTTGATAATGGTACAAAATCAAAAATTTCTCCTCGTTACACCCCTTATCATTTGCCACATAGAACAGAAATTGCAGGCTTTATGACAATACTTCACGGCGATTGTAAATTCTACAATAATATTTTTATCCAAAGAGAAATTAGACCTCTCTTGAATAAAATTATGCATACCACAACAAATTTTGACTGGGATGATAATAATTATGCCGCTGGTACATTCCCTTACGATAAGTACCCAACTTTTGAAGAATGGGACAAACAATTCGAAGGTTACTGTGGAATGGGTTCTCCTGCAAGCGACAGATATTATTCTGAACTTCCAGTATGGGCTGGCGGAAACCTTTACTTTAATGGCGCTATGGCAATGGGTAAAGAATACGATGCCTACGTTGATAACAATAATAAGATTGAAATTTCATGTCAGGAAAAAGATAGTAAGACTATTGTCAAAACAAATGTCTACAAATATCTTGCCGACAATTCTTGCAAACTTCTCAAAACAGACGATATTGCAATGGCTTTTGAACCTGAAGAAAAATACGAAAACCCAGACGGAAGTCCTATCACTTTTGATACAGATATTCAGGGAAAAACTAGAAGTTCAAAAACTATTGCAGGTCCATTTGCACAGGGATTAGAAAGCTTTACTTGGGAATAAGTAAATTACGTCCGGTCAAGGGATACTTCGTTCAAGCCCTTGACTCGGCCGTTTTTAGGATTTGTAATAAACCCTAAATAACACAGGGGATATGAAAAAACATATCCTCTTCTTTTTTTTACTCCTTTATCTCGAAGCTCATCAAAATTCACGAGTTACTCAAAAAGATTTAGAAATAGAATTTAAAGTTTCTCATCCAATAAAAAAGGGAATTATAACTAGACTCGAAAATAAAAATTTTATTACGACAAAGGTAATAAAAGAAGGGGGAAAACAACAAAAAATAATTTCTCTGGATTTTCTAGGAAATCAAGCTTTAGACAACAGAAAAAAAACAGGATTCATGATGATA
Source organism: uncultured Treponema sp. (assembly GCA_946061765.1). Lineage (GTDB taxonomy): Bacteria > Spirochaetota > Spirochaetia > Treponematales > Treponemataceae > Treponema_D. The sequence goes on along the minus strand of CAMGTC010000049.1, from coordinate 10,347 downwards.
ATGCTTTTGAGAATACTTTTTTTTGATGAGGAAAAAGAAAATTACTGGAACTCCTTAAACGGCTTTATAAAATCTTAACCTAAAAGAATTGTAAGAGAATCCTAAACTCACTTTAAAATTTCTTCTGGGACAGTTTGGGCCATAATCTGGTAACCTTTCTCACTTGGATGAAGATGATCACCACTATCAAAAGATTTTACAAAAGCCAGTGGATTTTCTGAATCTCTAAGAGCCTTGTCAAAATCAATACAACCATCAAACTCTTTTGAATTTCTAAGCCAATCGTTAAATTCATTTCGAACCTTATCTCTCATTGGCTCATAAGTTCTCCACCCATAAATTGGAAGTAAAGTTCCACTCCAGATTTTAAGTCCTAATTGTCTTGCGTAAGTAATATAAAAATCTTTTACGCCCTTAATTAAATCCTTACTTTCTGGCATATCAGACCAAGGCCTAAAAACATTAACTTCTGTTCCCACCGGATGAATAATATCATTAATTCCATGCTGAATAATAACTAAATTTGCACCGGCTACATTCATTTCAAGGGGAAATCTTGTCTGCCCTTTTAATCCATAAGACTGATAAGTTATACAATCATACTGACGTAAAATTCTTGTTCCACTCACAGCCCTTCTAATTATAGAAACATCTTTAAATCCACTTTCCCAGGCTCTAATTGCAAGATAATCTGGCCAAGACTGGGCTGTAATAGAATCTCCATAACAAACCACAGCATGATTTTTTTCTTCAGTAAAGATATCAATTGTATTCAAAAAATAAAATGTATTTGTGTTACGTGTTAAATCCAAAGGTAATTCTTTTTTGTCGGCAAAATTTCCATAGGAATATTTTCCAGTAGACAGAGGACCTGTAATCACAGTTCCGGCATTCATCTGAGTAAAATCTTCAAAATACATCGAAACTTCTATAAATTCCCCTGACTCAATCATAACTTGAACAGAATCAGAGACAATTTCTTTTCCTGCGGGAATTATCAGCTGGCTTTTTCCATTAATTAAAATTTCAAGTGGATTATATTTTTCTTCATCTTTTTTAGCTACAAAAGCCCTGGTAATTTTTACATCCTCTTTTCCTGTTAAATTTGAAAAGTGAAATCGTAATTTATCTCCGTTAAAAACAATTCTTACAGGATATCTGAGAGTTAAATCTTTTGCGTAAGTTGCTTCTTTCCGGTCGGTTATAGAAGTTGCATTTCCCCAGGCTGCTACCCATTTTGTAAATTGGCTCATAAAAAATTCCCGCTATTTAATTTCAATATCGTTTTTGTAAAATTCCGAAATGGCTTTAATCATAAGTTCAACATCTTTTGCCCCAGCACTTTCGTTTGGAGAATGCATGGCCCACTGTGCAAGTCCAATATCCACAGAAAGAATAGAAACCTGACTTTCACTTATATTACCCAAAGTAGACCCTCCGGCAACATTTGAATTGTTTGTAAAAATCTGATATGGAACCTTTGCCTTATTACAAACTTTCTTAAAAACCGCGGAACTAAGGGCATCGCTTGTATATTTTTGAGAAGCATTAAATTTAATTACAGGACCGCCATTTACCTTTGGTTTATTTACAGGATCAGCTGTATCTGCATAATTTGGATGTACGGCATGTGCATTATCTGCACTAACCAAAAATGAATTTGCAATTTCCTTTAAATATTCTTTTTCGCTGAGGCCTAAAGTTTCGTTTATTCTCTTTAAAGTATCTTTTAAGAAAGTTGAAGCTGCTCCCTGGCGACTTTGACTACCAACTTCTTCGTTATCAAAAACTGAATATACCAGAGCTTTTTTATTTTTTTGAAAAATTTCATGATTTGAATCTTCTGTGGCATTAATAAATCCCTGTAAAACTGTGTAAACACATTCCAAATCATCTAATTTTGGAGAAGAAATAAATTCCTTGTCCTTACCCCAGAATCTACCCTTATCCCGGTTATAAAGATATAAATCATAAGATAAAATTTCTTCAGTCTTTACCCCGGCTTCTTTTGCAATAAATTCAATAAAAGAAAAATTTTCTTCACTAGTGATGATTGGTCTAATTTCCTGTTGAACATCAAATTCATGTCCACTATTTGCATCCCGATTCATATGAATTGCAAGATTTGGAATCATAAGTAAATCGTGGTCAAAGTTGATTAATTTTTCTTTAAGACAAAGACAATTATCTTTATCTTTTGAAGAAATAACTACCCTTCCTGCTATACTCAAAGGCCTGTCAAACCAGGGACCAATTAACATTCCACCATATTTTTCTACATTTAGCGAAACAATACCTTCGCTTTTAAGTTCAGGATTTTCTTTGATTTTAAAAGATGGAGAATCACTATGACTTGCAGTAATTAAAAAGCCGTTAAAATCCTTAGGAACCATAAAACTGATAATTGCTGAATTATTTCTTGTAACAAAATATTTTTTATCAGCCTGAATTGACCAGTCTTCTTTTTCTGAAAGTTCAGTAAAACCTTGTTTTTTTAGTATATTTTTAATATTTTCGATTGCATGAAAACAAGAAGGACTTTTTTCAATAAAATCCAGTAAATCTTTTGCATAATTCATAATCATCTCCTGCCTGAAAAACAAAAATATTTTAGTCGGTAAGCAGGTAAGTTTCAATGCAAAGAAAAATTTAAAATCCTATTTTACTTCTTTTTTGTTTAGGATAAAATCTTAATTAGTTCGAATTTCGAATTTAAATTGGTAATGCATAAAAGTGATTTTTATAATCGAATTTCGGGCTAATTAATCATTCCTAACCTATAGTTTACAACACAAGGAGCAAATCTTATGGATATGCAGATGAATTTCTTAAGAAAAATTCCAACCCCACAGGAATTAAAAGAACAATTTCCTTTAACAGAGCAAATCATAAAAATCAAAGACGAAAGAGATTTGATTATTAAAAATATTTTTGAAGGTAAAGATAATCGTTTTATTCTTATAATCGGACCTTGCTCAGCAGATAACGAAGAAGCTGTCCTTGATTATATGACTCGTCTGGCTGCTGTTCAGGAAAAGGTAAAAGATAAGATTTTTATTATTCCTCGCGTTTATACAAATAAACCAAGAACAAAAGGAACAGGTTATAAAGGAATGCTCCACCAGCCAAATCCACTTGGCGACGAAGATATGCTGGCAGGAATTATAGCAATTCGCGAAATGCATACTCGTGTTGTAAAAGAAACTGGTTTTACTTGTGCCGAAGAAATGCTCTACCCAGAGAATCACCGCTACCTTTCTGATTTACTTTCTTACGTTGCAATTGGTGCCCGCTCTGTAGAAGACCAGCAGCACAGAATTGTAGCATCAGGACTTGGAATTCCAGTTGGAATGAAAAATCCTACTTCCGGAGATATTTCTGTAATGATGAATTCAATTACCGCTGCTCAGGCAAAACAGAAATTCCTTTACCGTGGATGGGAAGTTACTACAGAAGGTAATGATTTGGCTCATGCAATTTTACGAGGTTATGTTGATGCCTTTGGAAGAAACCATTCAAATTATCACTACGAAGATTTAAGAAATCTTATTGATTCATATAATCAGGCAAATTTAAAAAATCCAGCAGTTATTGTTGACTGTAATCATGCAAATTCTGGAAAAAAATATTTAGAGCAAATAAGAATTTCAAAAGATGTTTTACATTCCTGCAGATCTTCAAACGAAATTAAGGCTATTGTAAAAGGCCTTATGATTGAAAGTTACATAGAAGACGGTTGCCAAAAAATCGGCGAAGGAATCTACGGAAAATCTATAACAGATCCTTGTTTGGGCTGGGAAAAAACCGAAACCCTCATCTACCAGCTAGCCAATGAAATTTAGTTTTTACTCCATACAATAAAAACACAAAGGTTAAAAATCAATATTATTCTAAAGATTTTTAAAGCATTGCGGCCAGAGTAACAAAAACTACTCCGCTCAAAATTACAAGAAGGCCTAAAAATCTAAGAATATTGATTTTTACTTTTGGAGTTTGAATAAGACCAAAACTGTCAATTAAAATTCCACCAGAAAGCTGGCCCACCATTCCGCATGCAACCTGTAAAGCAGTTCCTAATTTCATAACAGTAAATAAACTAAGAAAAATACCCCCTACCCCATATAAACCGCCAATTAACATCCAGGGCTTAATTCCAACATTAGTAAGTTTTTTGAGTTTTCCTTTTCCAGCAATTAAACAGAGAGGAATCATCACAATAAAACCTACAACAAAAGAAATAAAAGTACTTTCCCAATTACCAACAAGGCTCGCCAAAGAAGCATTAGTAGGAGATTGCATTGCACCTAAAATGCCTGCCACAAAAGAAAGAATTAACATTAAAAACACAATAAATTGAGACCTTTTACTCTTACTTTTTTCTTCAGATTGATTTTTTGAACTGCCAAAATAAATTAAAAAAATACCAGCTGCAACTAAAATAATTCCTATAATTCTCCAGATTGAAATTTCTACTTTTACAGTACCAAGAAGGCCAAAGGCATCAATAAAAACCCCGGCAAATAACTGGCCCAGCATAATTATAGAAAGAGCTAAAGCGGCACCTAAAACAGGAATTGCTGCAATAATTACAGAAACATTTACAGCTCCATAAAATCCGCCAATCAACTGCCAGAACTTTGCCATTCTAAGGCAAGAAATATCTCCTTTTCCAATAATAAAAACTAAGAGTAAAGAAGTTAAAGCACCTCCACAAAAGGAAATCATCGTAGCTTGAAAAACATCAGTTCGTTTTCCCAATGCAGTATTTACAGGACCTTGTATTGCAAAACAGAGACCAGATAAGATTGCAAGAATAGACATAAAAATAGTCATAAAAACCTCGGCGGAATTAAGAATGTAAAAAATATTACACAAAAATAAGTCTTTAATCAAAAGAAATCATAATTTATACTAGGAAACAAGGGGGACAGTTCTCTACAAACCAAGGGGACAGTTCTCTACCACCCCCATAAAAACAAGGGGACAGACCTCTAAAATCTACGGCTGGGGACAGTTCTTAAAAAAGGGCGAATAAAATGAAAGAAGAAGATTTATTACTTGTAATTGATATGCAGAACGTCTACAAAAAAGGAGGTAAATGGGCCTGCCTTAATACAGAAGGTGTAGCAGATAAAATCAATAAAATCATAGATTCTGGAATGCAAAATGTAATATTCACACGTTTTATTGCAAACGAAAAAAATCCAATTGGAGTTTGGGCAAATTACAATAAAAAATATCAAGAAGTAAATCATAATCAATATGCAAATCTGATGGTTGATGAATTAAAAGAACAGATAAAAAAATATCCCCTCTACACCAAAGAATTTTATTCTTCACTGACAATTCCAGAGGTTCTCCAAGCCGCAAAAAAGGCCAAAAGAGTTGTAATCACTGGTGTAATTGCAGAATGCTGTGTACTTTCAACAGTTTTTGAATTAATTGACCAGGGAATCTATACAATTTATCTTACCGACGGAGTTTCCGGTCTGGACCGCCCAAAAGAAGAAGCAACAGAATTAATACTTTCGGGCCTTAGTCCACTACACTTACAAATGATGACAGTAGAAGAATACATTAATGAAAAGTAAGGTGTAAGTAACCTTTATTTGTGCTATCTTAAATCAAAAGGAAAATAAAATGAACGATCAGCAATTAGACAGTTTTTTTATTGATTTATTAAAAACAATTTTATCTGAACAAAAAGAATATTCTGAATATGTAAAGGACAAAAAAACACCTGAATATAAAGAAATACAAGATGATTATGCACAATCCATAAAACTCTTAAATAAAGTAATAAAATTAACACAAGGAATAGATGACCTTGCTCTATCTGACGAAGAAACTATAAACGATATATACGAGTTGATTCAAATTTACGCAGATAATTTTATCATTCACGAAGAAGCAGAAGAAAAGAAAAAAGACCTGGAAGAATATTCCAAAGTTGAAGAAATTCTAGACTTATTTTTAGATGATGATTGGGAAGAAGAAGAAATCATTTAGTCTTCCATCAAAAAACAAAAAGTCATAAAAAACCTTCACACTCTCTTCAATTCACACTCTCGAACTGAAGGTTTTTATCTATCACGTTTATAATGCCCCCCACCCTTTTTATTAGTTACAGTTGAGCCCAGAAAATCGTACCATGCTCTTCATCACTGGAGACTCCAAACTTGGCTTTGTGATTTTCCAAAATCTCCTTTGTAATCGCAAGTCCAAGACCAGATTTTTCTCCTGTCAGGCGCTGTTGGCGGGCAGAAAAATAACGGTCCCAGATTGTCGACATCATTTCTTCTGGAATTGAAGGTCCAAAATTCTGTACAGAAAGACTTACTTTTTTTCCAATATGTTTAACTTCAACCGTAACCAGTTTTCCTTCAGGAGAATGCCTCGTAGCATTATCGACAAAATTATAAACAACTCTCTCCAACTGTTTTTTGTCACCTTCAATAATACAGTTATCATCAATCATAGCATCAAACAATTCCATGCCAAACTGATTAAGAACCTGCTTTGTCATTTCTCCAAAGTCAAATTTTTCTTTCTGGATTACTGATTTTTCATGTACAGATGAATATAAAAGAATATCTCCAACCAGATGTGAAAGTCTTTCGGTTTCGCGAATAATAATTTCGGTATCCCTTTCACGATCCTCTTTGTCATCGCCTGTTATATCTCTTATTGATTCAGCATAACCCCTGATTAATGTTAATGGAGTTCTAAGATCATGTGTAATATTCGCAAGTAATTCAACTCTGGCTTTTTGTAATTTTTCATCACTCAGTTTTTTTCCAAGAATAATTGAAGCCACCAGGGCCAAAATCAAAGTGAATACAATTACAATAATTAATTGACATCTAAGAACAGTAACAGTTCCCTTCAAAACACCAAGGTTTCCAGAAATTATTAAAATTAATATTGGAGCATTTTTGGTTTTGTTTGCAATTTCAGGAATTTCTAACTTCAATCCATAAATATATTCACTATCCGGCGTAACTTTTTCTATAGATTCATTTTCAGATTCAATAAGACTTTTAGCCAGATAATAATAAATCTCGTTGTAATTCCTTCCCTTAAGCTCATTTTTACGGTGAATCAATACATCATGCTCAGAATCATTTGAATTCTGATAATAGTCCAGCCACTTTTTACTTTCTTCATAATAAGCAGTATGCTCATCTGCAGAAAATAAAAGTTTAAGGTCTTCATCAAAAATTAAAGCCAAAAGATGATGTTCCAAAACTTCAGACAAAAGTGTATTTTCAATTTTCATTGATTTTTTTACTTTCTCGGCTGATTTTTTTATCTGCTGAATCTGAAAATTTTTATAGGCGTACTCAAAAAAAACTGTTTGTGAAAACCACAAGACCAGAAAAATGAAGATAGATAATCCAGCAAAAACAATCCAAATCTTAATGACGTTTTGGGAGAGTAAGCTCCTAGGATTTGTGACTAATTTTTTCATAATATACTCTCTCTCTGCTCCATATTATATAACATTAATTTATAATTAAGCAAAAGAATTCTGTACAATTTTTACAAAGTTTGCAAATTTTTTTGTTTTTTTAGTTCGAATTTCTGGCTTTTTAAACAAATTTTGATGAATTTCAGTGATTTTTAAATTTCTGATTTTCCCTGACTGTAACTTGCCTTTAAAAAAATCTAAATCTCCTTGACTTTATACCCCCGGTAGGTATATATTTTAAACGCAAAGACATACCCTCTAGGGGTATCATTTATAGGAGAAAATAATATGGCAGAAGATAAAACTTGTCCAATGTGCAAGAAAAAGAAGGAAAGATCACCAGAAGAATATAAAAGTCTTATGAATAGACTTTGCAGAATTGAAGGACAAATAAAAGGAATCAAAAAAATGCTGGAAAACGATGCTTACTGTCCAGATATTTTAATCCAGGTTTCTGCAGTAAATGCCGCTTTAAATTCTTTTAATAAAGTTCTACTGGCAAATCATCTTAAATCTTGTGTAATTGAAGACATAAAAAAAGGAAATGATCAGGTTATTGATGAATTAGTTGAAACACTACAAAAACTGATGAAATAAGAGGTAGTAACTATGGATAAATATTCAGTAACAGGAATGTCTTGTGCAGCCTGTGTAGCTAGAATTGAAAAAGCCGTGAATAAAGTTCCCGGAGTCACATCTTGTAATGTCAGCCTTCTTACAAATTTCATGGGAGTTGAAGGTAATGCAAAAGCAGAAGAAATAATAAAAGCTGTAACTAATGCTGGATATGGTGCAAAAGAAATTGGCGGCCAGGAAGAAAATCAGTCATCAAATATACAAAAAGAAGAATTATTAAAAGATAAAGAAACTCCTATCCTAAAAAAGAGATTAATATCTTCTATAGGCATTTTACTTCTGCTCATGTATGTAAGCATAGGGCATATGATGTGGGGCTGGCCCCTTCCAAAATGGTTTATGAATGGGGGTGGTAATACAGTTGCAATCGGACTTGTAGAAATGATACTGGCCGCCATCGTTATGATAATCAATAAGAAATTCTTTATAAGCGGATTTAAAAGCCTTATTCACGGAGCCCCAAATATGGATACCCTTGTTGCAATGGGCTCAGGCGTTTCTTTTGTTTACAGTCTATTTATGCTTTTTGGAATGACAGATGCCCAGCTAACAGCAGATTCAGATAGAATCAGACATTATATGAAAAACTTCTATTTTGAAGGGGCCGCAATGATTGTAACTTTAATCACATTAGGAAAGCTTTTGGAATCAATTTCTAAAGGACGAACAACTGATGCCCTCAAAAGCCTGATGAAATTAGCACCAAAAACTGCCAATATCGAAATCCAGGGACAAATTGTAGAAGTTTCAATCGATAAAGTTCACAAAGATGATATTTTTGTAGTAAAACCCGGCGAAAGTATCCCTGTGGATGGAATAATTATAGAAGGAAACACAGCAATTAATGAATCAGCCCTTACAGGAGAATCTATCCCGGTAGATAAAAATAAAGGAGACCTGGTTTCCGCCGCCACAATTAATCAATCTGGCTTCATAAAATGCAGGGCAAGCCGGGTTGGACAAGATACAACACTATCACAAATTATTCAGTTGGTAAGCGATGCAGCAGCAACAAAGGCTCCAATCGCAAAAATTGCAGATAAAGTTGCAGGTGTTTTTGTCCCTCTAGTTATGGGAATCGCAGCTGTAACCTTCGTAATCTGGCTATTGGTTGGTGCAGAATTTTCATTTTCATTAACAAGAGCAATTGCAGTTCTGGTAGTGTCTTGTCCATGCGCATTAGGCCTTGCCACCCCAGTTGCTATTATGGTTGGAAATGGAATGGGAGCCCGCAAGGGAATTCTTTTTAAAACTTCAGCATCCTTAGAAGAAGCAGGCCGCAGTCAAATTGTTGTACTTGATAAAACTGGAACAATCACAAAAGGAGAACCTCTGGTAACTGATATTTTTGCTAAAGAAATAGAAGAAAAAACTCTGTTAAAAATAGCTGCCAGTCTGGAAGCAAAAAGTGAACATCCACTTGCAAAGGCAATAATGTTAAAAGCCCAGGAAGATAATATCAAAATCATAAATGTAAGTGATTTTAAGGCTCTACCCGGAAATGGTCTTACCGCCCTTCTTGATGGAAATAAAATCGCTGGCGGGAATTTAAGATTTATGGAAAGCCTCTCTCCAAAAACTATGGACCAGGAAATACGTAAAGAGGCAGAAAAATTATCAGAAGAAGGAAAAACTCCACTTTTCTTTGCAAAGGATAATAAACTTTTGGGCATAATCGCCGTTGCAGATGTAATCAAAGAAGATTCTCCAAAAGCAATCAAAGAATTACAGAATATGGGAATCCATGTTGTAATGCTCACCGGAGATAATGTAAAAACAGCCAGAGCCGTTGGAAAAATGGCAGGAGTTAATCAGGTTATTGCCGGTGTTCTCCCAGATGAAAAAGAAAAAATAATCCAGAAATTTAAAAGATTCGGAAAAGTTTGTATGGTCGGAGATGGTATCAACGATGCCCCAGCCTTAACCTCTGCAGATACGGGTATGGCCATTGGAGCCGGAACAGACGTTGCTATTGATGCAGCAGACGTTGTTTTAATGAAGAGCAAACTGTCGGATGTGAGTGCCGCAATTCGTTTAAGCCGTAAGACTGTAAAAAACATAAAAGAAAACTTATTCTGGGCTTTTTTCTACAATATCATCCTTGTTCCAATTGCAGCCGGTGCCTATTACCACTGGCTGGGAATAGATATGAACCCAATGTTAGGTGCTGCTGCCATGAGTCTTTCTTCATTCTGTGTAGTTACAAACGCCTTAAGATTAAATCTATTCAAAATAAAAAG
>CAMGTC010000048.1 GCA_946061765.1 uncultured Treponema sp. | reverse complement strand
CCGTCTAATTTTTCATATGTTTGGATTTTATTTTCTTTTGAAAAAAGGTTTTGAGTAAGAGAAAATACAAATAGTAATATAACAAAAAATTTTTTTAAGATAATTTTCACACTCTTCTCCGTATACATTTTAAGATAAATTTTATTATAAAACAAAAAAATGGATATGGCGAATATTTTTAATGCAAAAATTATCCCAAAAATTATCCTATTTAGAGTTCTTTATTAATGAATTTCAGCATCTTGTGCAAATTTTGTTGTAATTTCTTTGCCATCTGCCAGTAATTTCTTTCCTGCAATTTGAACAGAACCTTTTACGGCATTAATAGAAACACTAAAGAATTCATCAATATTAATTTCTTCTTTTTTAGCAGAATTTACATCTGCTCCTTCAAGAATTACTTTTGTACCAGGTTTTGCCCAGCTGGCATCAAGAACTTCAACTTTGTCATTGCCTTCGCTATCTTTGAAATCTCCAGCCAGTAACATACCCCAGCTTTCAACTCCCCTCATAGTTCTTGGAGCAAGATTTGAAGCAATAATTACATGTTTACCAAGTAATTCTTCTTCTTTGAGATATGGTCTAAGTCCTGATTGAATTGTTCTAGGCTTTCCACTTCCGTCATCCAGAGTTTCAATATAAAGTTTTTCTCCTTCTGGATTAGGTTTTATATCTGTGATTTTAGCAACTGTAAGTTCAATTGTTTTATTAAAGAAATCAGCCTGCTGATCTAAAGGTAAAGCCAGAGGTTCTGATTTTTTAGCTTTCTTTTCTTTTTTGTCCTTTTTCTCTTGTGATTTTGACTCTTTTCCACTGAATTTTTCGCGGAAAGCAAGCATACTTTTTTGGTCTAAAGGCTTAAAGTAAACTTCTGTTGGCCCCACATTTGTAAGACCTTCCATAATTCCTAAATCAGCCCAAGTATAACCTTCTTTTTTCTCCATTCCAATCTTCGTTTCCTGAATAGATTTACCAAAGTAAGACATGATTTTTTGAGTGTACTGAGGCATATAAGGATTCATCATAATCATCAAATCTTTAATTACATAACAAAGGTTGTGAATAAGACTTTCTGCAAGTGCTGGATTTTCTATCCTTGCCTTCCAAGGTTCTGCAGCCTGGAATTTTTTATTACAGATATCTGAAATTTCAAACATTGTTTTAAATGCATCTTTTAATTCTGCCCATTCAAGATAATCAGTAGCCTTCTTTTCCAGCTCTTTAACTTTTATCCAAAGCTCTTCGTCCACAGGGGCGTCTGGAATTTTTCCTTCATAATATTTATTTACAAATAAAAGAGTTCTATTTACAAGGTTTCCAAGATTTCCTACCAGTTCAGAATTAAGTTTTTCCATAAAATCTTTCCAGGTAAACTGATAATCCTGTTTTTCTGGGCGGTTATAGAAAATGTAAAAACGCCATGCATCTGCAGGAATTCCACTTTCGATCGCATCACTGCCAAATACTCCAACTCCTCTTGATTTTGAGAATTTACCGTCTTCATAATTTAAATATTCTGTTGAAGACATATGATAGAGTTTTGTCCAGTCATGAGGAGAACCTAATAAAGTTGAAGGAAAAATTACTGTGTGGAAAGGAATGTTATCTTTTCCAATAAACTGGAATAAATCCACTTTTTCTTTTGATTTTCCTTCTTCAGATTCTGAAGGAAGCCACCATGATTTCCAGTCAAATGATTTTTTACCTTCTTTTACAAGTTCATTTGCTAACTGTTTAGTTATGGACATGTATCCGATTGGGGCATTAAACCAAACATAGAATACTTTATTTTCGTAACCTTCTTTTGGAACTGGAATTCCCCATTTTAAGTCTCTGGTAATAGCTCTTTCGTTTAAACCGTCTCTAATCCAGGCTTTTGTAATGTTAATGGCGTTGTCGGACCACTTTCCTTCTTTTGCTGTTTTATCTACCCATTCATTTAATTTATTGCTTAAGGCTGGTAAATCAATATAAAGGTGTTTTGTTTCTCTTACCTCTGGAGTAGATCCGCATGTATGACAGCGAGGTTTTAAAAGTTCAATTGGATCTAATAAAGAACCACAGGCATCACACTGATCTCCACGGGCAGAATCACTTCCGCATTTTGGACATGTTCCGTCAACATAGCGGTCAGCAAGGAACATTTTGCAATCAGGACAGTAAAGCTGTTTATTTACATGTTCTTTAATAAGACCTGCCCTATCCAAATCTTTAAATAGACTTTGGGTTATTTCTGTACATTCATCATTAGAAGTACGACCAAATTTATCAAAATTAATATGGAACCAGTCATAAATTTTAATGTGTTCCATGTAATAATAATCACAAAGCTCACGAGGACTTTTCTTTTCTTCTATAGCTTTTGTTTCTGTAGCAGTTCCGTATTCATCTGTACCACAGATATAAATTGTGTCATAACCTCTATTACGACAGAAACGAGCAAAAACATCTCCTGAAAGCATTTGAATTAAGTTTCCAAGATGTGGAATATTGTTTACATAAGGTAAAGCTGAAGTAATAAGTCTTCTGTTCATAGAAATCCTCGATTAAAAAAATATAATTAAATAATATTATCGTTTTTTTAAGGAATATACAATTAATGAAATTATTTATATCAAAGAGTATTTGAGGACTCTTCTACAAAAAATTAATCGTATGTAAGAATATCAATTAATTTTTCGATATTTATTGGTTTAACAATAAAGCCATTCATACCGGCATCTTTTGCGGCTTCTTTATCTTCTTCAAATGTGTTTGCAGAACAGGCAATAATAATAACACTTTTTGCATCAGGTCTTTTTAGATTGCGGATAATTTGAGTTGCTTCATAACCGTCGTAAAAGGGCATTTGGATATCCATTAAAATCAGGTCGTATTCATTAATAGAAGATTCAGAAAACTCTTCTATTACTTGTTTTCCATCATAAACAATTTTATGTTTAATTTTTTCGTCATTAAGAATTTCATCAAGAATTTCTGCGCTTAATTCATTATCTTCGGCAATTAATATATTATGTTCTTTTTCGCTGTTGATAGCCTTGTTTTCACGCATGTATTCTGATACTTGTTTTGGACTAGCTATATTAGAAGGTAAAATAAAAGTAAATTTACTTCCCTGTCCTAATTCGCTTTTTAATTCAAGATTACCTCCCATCTGTTTTGCCAGCATGTAACTAATTGCAAGGCCCAGACCGGTTCCTTTTTGACTGATTTTAACTTTGTTTCTTTCCTGACTAAAGGCTTCGAAAATATGTTTTTGGAATTCTTTTGAAATTCCACAACCTGTATCTTCAACCACAAAAATTGTTGATATTCTTTCTGAATCAAAAGTATTTTCCTGATAAATTGTAAAAGTGATTTTTCCGTCTTTTTCTGTAAATTTATAGGCATTTCCAATAAGATTCATGATGATTTGCTGAATACGGATTTGATCACCATAAATTGCTCTACAAAAAATATTTTGATTAACTTCGAATTTAATACCTTTTGTAGCCATGTTATCTCGATTTATAGACACAATTGATTCTATCATCTCGTCAATAAAAAATGGTGAATTTGCAAGTTGAATTTTACCGTTTTCGAATTTTGAAATATCAAGAATGTTGTTAATCAGCTGCAAAAGATAATTAGATGTCTTTCCTATTTTAGCAAAATAATAATTCAATCTTTCCGGATTATTTCTGTTATTATTCATTAAATGTACAAGTCCAATAATTCCGTTCAAGGGTGTTCTTATTTCATGACTCATTGTAGATAAAAAGGCTGTCTTTTCAATTGATTCAGATTTCATCAAGTAATTCTTTTTGTAAACAAATAAGGTTACAAAGAGAAAAACAATTAATAAGATTGTTGTAACAACTGTAAATAGAATTGCAGGTATAATAAAACGTTTTGAACTCTGACTAAATTGAGATTGAGGAATTGTTGTTACATAGAAATAATTTTCAAATTTCATGTTTTCTATGCGGGCATAAATATCTTTATTTTTGTAATTAAAGGTAAAAAAGAAATTTTCCTTATTTTTGATTTTCTTTAAAATTGTATCCAAATCAGTATTTTTAAAAGTTGATTTTGATAAAACAATAAAGAAATTATTAATTTTTTTGTTAGAGTTACTTAATAAAATATTTCCAGATTCATAGCAGATATAATTGTTTAAACTAACTTCATAATTAGATTCAAATATTTTATCAATTATAAGTTTTAAATCTATAATTGCAGATATGCCAGAATAAGATTCATTGTTGATTGTAGTATTTTTAAACCTTGTTCCAATCAAGCCTATGTTATCTTGAATAAAATCATTTTCAGGTAAACGAACAATAAATCTATCTTTACTGTAAAAATTTAGTTTTACAGTGTTGATTATTAAAGCTGGACTTGAATTAAAATCAATAATTTCATCATTATTGTTAATTAAAAATATTCTTTTATAGCCGAGTAATTGAGCTTCATTGTTGATTTCTTTTTCAAAATCTTTTGGGTCCTTATAATATCCATGTTCAAAATTATATTCAGCCCTTCTAATTATATTTTTTAATTCCTTGTATTTGTCTTCAACTTCTTTTTCAAAAAGTTTAGCTTGATGTCTGGTAAGGTCTGTTAAATAATTATTATTTGTTGAATAAACGAAATTAATAATTCCCTGCCCATAAAGAAAAATTCCCAATAAGGCCAGGGGAATAGCAAGAATAATTATAAGAAGAAAATAAATATAAAATATCTTATTTTTTTTATCACTGAATAATTTCATTTTCATTCGATTACAGGCCTTTTCGTACATACATCTCAATCAGAAAGCATTAAAACCGCACTTATAACTATCTGTTTAATTGTCTCTCTAAATACCCTATTGTAAACTCAGACCATGAATACTGGGACATGTATTCCCCGTTATAATAATTTATTGAGGCAGGATCTCCATTAAGGAAATCATAATAATCGCAAATAATCTCATCAGTGTTTATTGCTATATAGCCTCTTGTTTTAATGATTAATTTGTTTGAATCTAATCCTACTGCTTCAAGTGATTTTTTTAAATTAGAAATCATATTCCTAACCTGACTCTGCAAAGATTCATTATCGGTTCTGTTTTCAAATAAAACAGAGGCAATTTCGGATGTTGAACAGGAAGAGCCTTTCTTGTGAACTAAATATGCTAATAATTCTTTTGATTTAGAAAGTCCAAATTTTACATTATGACCTTTATAGAAAACTTCAAAATTTCCAAAGCATTGTAGTCTAAGTTTTTCATCATGATTTTTTTCTTGAGCGGGCATATCTTTTTTAAAGAAATCAAGTTCTTTTCTGATTGACTGTGCAGTTGCTGGTTTTACAATGTAACCGTTAGCGTGCATTTGGAAGGCATCTACTGCGTATTTTGGATTACAGGTAACAAAGATTATTTTGCAATTTGGAAGTAATTTTCTTATTTCTGAAGCAAGAAAAAGACCATTTTTTCCCCACATTTCAATATCAAGAAAGGCAATATTAATATTGTTTGCTTCTTCTGTTGAGTCTTTAATCCATTTTAAAGTTGAATCAGCGTCAGAAAAAGAATATACTTTATTAATTTCCGACATTTCATTGAGAACAATTTTTAAACATTCAAGAGATATTGATTCATCATCAACTGCAAGAACATTCATGATTATAAAATTATAACATAACTTAATTAGATTTTATATGTTTAAATTTCTATCTGAAATGAATATAATTTTATCCTTTAAGGCCACCCCTAACTACTCCGCTGATAATATATTTTCGGGCAAATAAGAATAAGATAATCATTGGTAAAACAATTATTGTTGAAGCCGCCATAAGATATTCTGGGAAAGAACCTGCTTCTGATGTAAAAACTTGAAGTCCGTAAGGTAGAGTTCTGGAACGAGAATCAGATGTAATATATAAAGGCCACATAAAAGAATTCCAGCTGGACAGGGCATTTAATAAAATTATTGTGAATAAAGAAGGTTTTGCCATTGGAACAAGTATTCGCCACAAAAACTTCCAGTTTGAAGCTCCGTCTATTCTTGCTGAATAATAAAGACTTTGCGGAACGGTATCAAAAAAATTACGGAGTATATATGTATAAAAAATACTTGAGATAAAAGGTAAAATTAAAGCTGGTATAGTATTATATAACTTCATTTTTACAATTGTTGTATAGTTTGTAATAATCAACATTTCAAAAGGAATCATCATTAAACTAAGCAGAATTGAAAATAATACTTCTTTGCCAGGAAACTTTAGCCTTGAAAATACAAAAGCACCAAAAATTGAAGTTATGGCAGTTAATAAGGTATTTACCATCATAACAATTAGAGAATTCAAAAAATATTTACCAAATGGAGCCATAGAAAATGCTTTTTTAAAATTTATAAATGAAAAATTCGATGGGAAAAACTTTGGTGGATGTTGAATTATTTCTGCATGAGTTTTAAAAGCACCCAGTAACATCCAGATAAATGGAAAAATCATAATTAAAGATGCAATTGTTAAAATCAGATAGAGAAAAATATTTTGAATTATTTTTTTTACAAGACTTTTACTATTCTTATTCATTATTTTATTCCTCTGATTTTCATTTGTTTTCTTATCATTAATTGAATTAAGGTAAAAATTAATACACAAATAAATAAAATAACTGCTGCTGCGGCTGCTAATCCATAATCTCGACGTTCCATCATTGCATAACGGATATAATAAACAACAGTGTATAAATTATAATAAGGTCCGGGTTTTCCATTAAAGAGAGGATATAATTCACTAAAAACTTTAAAAGCTGAAATTGTGTTAATTATAGAAACTAAAAATATTGTTGGCGAAAGTAAAGGTAAAGTAATTTTGAAAAAGATTCTGGTGTTTTTTGCTCCGTCTACTTTTGCAGCTGTATAGTAAATATCATTAATATTTTGAAGTCCTGATATAAGTAAAATTATTGTAAATGGTAAAATATTCCATATTCCAAAAATAATTAAAGCTGGTAAAGACCATTTAGAATCTGTTACCCAGCCAATATTTTCTATACCAAATAACGATAAAAACCAGTTTATAACTCCGTATCTTTTGTTATACATAAAACGCCAAACAAGACCAACTGCCGTTATACAGGTAACCATGGGCATAAAAAAAGCAGTTTGAAATATTGCTATACCTTTAATTTTTTGATTTAGGAGATTTGCAAACAAAATGGCTATTGCAGTACTTATAGGTACAACAAAAATTACATATAAAATAGTATTTATCATTGCTGAGCGGAATTTTGGATCTGCAAAAACCTGTTTGTAATTATCCAAACTCCAGCCGTTATAAGTATTCCTAAGATAAGAATATTCTTCTTTAAATGATATCAAAAAAACATTAATAACCGGATAAAAAATAAAAATTATTATCCCGATTAAAAAAGGTAAAAGATATAAAAAAGGCTCTGTTTTATTAAATATTTTTCTTCTTAGTGGAGAATATTTCAAAATAAACGCTCTCCTGAATTTGAATCAAAAATAAAAATTCCCTTGTTTTTTAGCCCAAGATAAATTTCTTTTCCAGCCTGTAATTCTTCATCGCTGTTTATAATTGCCCTTACTCTGTGGGTTAAAAAATCAATTGTAAGAATTTCTTCTTTTCCCATTTCTGAAATTGAAATTATCTTTGCCTTAATTTTTTTATCCAAGGTAAAAGCTTCCGGCCTGATTGCAAGTGTTAAGTCTTTATTTTTTAATTTTTCTATATTTTCTATTTTTTTACCAAGACTATTAAAAATATCTTTTAATTGCTGATATTCTATTTTGATTTTATTTATTGGCGGATTTCCTAAAAAATCTGCAACAAACTGACAATTAGGCTGATTGTACAATTCCTGACATATTCCTTTCTGAACTAAAGTACCTTTTTTCATTAGAAGAATACTGTCAGAAATTGACATTGCCTCTTCTTGATCATGAGTTACAAAAATAGTTGTAACTTTAGTTTCTGTTTGAATTCTACGGATTTCTTCTCTCATTTCCAGTCGCAAACGGGCATCAAGATTTGAAAGTGGTTCATCCATTAACAATAATTTTGGCTTTTTTACCAGGGCTCGGGCTATAGCTACTCGTTGCTGCTGACCGCCACTGAGTTCTCCCGGATATCTTGAAAGTAAGCTGTCTACATGAACAAGTTTTGCAATTTCAATTGCCTTTTCCTTTCTTTCTTTTTTTGATAATTTTTGAACTTCCAGGGGAAATGTAATATTGTCCAAAACAGTCATATGAGGATAAAGTGCATAATTTTGAAAAACCATGCCTATTCCCCTTTGATCTGGTGGAAGATTAGTTACTTCTTCGTCATCAAAAAATATCTTACCCTTACTTGTTTCTAAAATACCGCAAAGTATATTTAACAGAGTGGATTTTCCACAACCTGAAGGGCCTAAAAGACAAATTAATTTTCCGTCAGGCAAAGTGGCCGAAAAATTATCAACAGCCAGATTTTGCCCAAAACTTTTGCTTATGTTTTCAAGTCTTACTTTCATTGGTTTATTTATTTTCCTGCTAATGCATTATTACAATCAATTTCCAATTTTTTTACAGCTTCTTCTGCAGAAATTTGACCATCTACAACGTTATTCAAATATTCTTCGAGGTAACGTCTAACTGCAGCTGAACCTGTAACATTAGGAAATGAACCGGAAATATCAAGGTTAGCCTGTACACAAGGAAGAGCTTTTCCTTCTGGAATATTATTAATGTAATTCTTATAACTTTCTTCTTTTTGAGTTGTTCCATAAGGAGAAAGTGCAGAGTTCATCTGAGCCCATTTAGAGTTATTTTCTGGCTTTAAGAAGAATTTTATGAATTCATATGCTCCACGGTTTACTTCTTCAGATTGCATAAGGAAGATTGGGCCACGATTCCAGCCTGTATAGAATGATTTATTGCCAATTGCTCTTGGTAAAGGTGCTATGCCCAGTTCTCCATCTGCTAATTGAATATACTGATCGTTTACACATGAACCAGAGAAAATTGCAATATCACCATTGCTTAAATCGTCTGAAGAATATTGACCGATTGTGTTGAATTCAAAATATCCCTTTGCACACATATCAGCATACCATTTATAGATTTCTACCATTTTGTCATTTGCAAAAGTGATTTTTTTATTTTTGATATCAATATAGCCTAAGTCATTTTGCATAATTAAAGTCTGAAGAATATCTACAAGACCATCTGCATGAAAAGCTGCAATTCCTTTTTTTTCGTAAATAATTTTACTGATATTTTCTAATTCTTCCCATGTTTTAGGAGCAGAAAGTCCTAATTCATCAAATATAGTTTTATTGTAGAAAAATACAGGACCTGTTGTACAACCTGGAAGATAATAAATTCCACCATCTGCAAAACCATATACTTCAGTTTTCATTGCATCAGGTAAAGATTCAATAATATCATTCATAGAATTGTCGCCTTTTTTAGCATCTTCTTTTATGTATTTTCTGATATCTACTGCTAAACCTTGATTTATGTAATCAACAGCTGTACTTCCATAATTAAAAATGATACTAGGACCAATTTTATTTGCAACAGCATTATAAACTGTATCTGCAAAACCTTTGTAATCCTGAGCCATTATTTTTACTTGATATTTAGACTGAGATGCATTAAAATCATCTGCCATCTGATTCAAACAAATTTCCTGAGTTCCATTGTAAGTGTGCCAGATTTCAACTGTTATTGGACTGGAACCAGAAGTTTGTGTTTCTTTTTTTGTACATGATGTAAAAATCAAGCCTAAAGTTAAAATTGAGGCTGCAATAGTCAAAATTTTTTTCATAATAATTACTCCTGCATAATAATTTTATATAAAACTATTTTTATTTTATGTATTTGAACTTATAATTTCAATATACTTTTTAGGATAACTTACCTAAATACCGTCTCCAAGTTCAAAAAATTCAGTTGAAAATTCCTGGTTATTTTTTAAAAAATCAATATATTTTCTGATTTTTTTTACAAGTTTAATTGTGCTGTAATTATGGGTAAGTGTTAAATCTTCGACCATCCCGTGAAAAAACAGATTATCACTTATGATTACCCCATTTGGATTAAGATTATTTTTATATTTTTCAAAAAATTTAATGTATTGTGCCTTTGGACCGTCAATAAAAATTAAATCAAATTTATCGTCCAGTTGAGTATCTAAGGCATTTTCATTTATTAAAGTGATTCTATCCTGTAAGTTGCAATCTTCAACATTCTGGCGGGCTTTTATAAATCTGTCGATGTCAAGTTCAATACTGGTAACTTTTACATCTGGAGAAGTTTTTGCAAATTGTATTGTTGAATAGCCTATTGCAGTTCCAATCTCAAGAATCTTTTTGTAATTGTGATTTTTTATGTATTCACAGATAAACTGCTGGGATTGATCCTGCATGATTGGTACATCATTTTTACGTGCGTACAATTTTATTTCTGAAATATCTGGCATATAAAACTCTTTTTTTTATTTATAATATGACCGATCAAGGCACACGTCGCTCAAGACCTTGACTCGCTCGTTTTCAGGGGTTGTATTAACCCCTGAATTAAAGTCCTGCCTAATAAATAGACAGGACTTCATTATATAAAAAAATTCAATTATTGTTTATCTGCATCACGAATTACATTTCTTCGGATTTTTCCAGAAATTGTTTTTGGTAACTCTTTAACAAATTCTACAACTCTAGGATATTTGTATGGTGCTGTTGTTTTCTTTACAAATACCTGAATATCTTTGATTAAGTCATCACTAGGTTCATAACCTTTTGCAAGTACAATTGTTGCTTTTACAACTTGTCCGCGAATTGGGTCTGGAGCCCCTGTAACTGCACATTCAACAACTGCAGGGTGCTGCATAAGAACAGATTCTACTTCAAAAGTTCCAATTCTATAACCTGAACATTTGATAACATCATCATTACGGCCTGTAAACCAGAAATATCCGTCTTCATCTCGCCATGCGTTATCTCCTGTGTGATAATAACCGTCATGCATAACTTTTTTTGTTTTTTCTGGGTCGCCAAAATAAGTCATAAATAAGCCAGGGAAAGTTTTTCCATCTTTTAATTCAACAGCAATTTCGCCAATTTCACCGTCCTGTACCTTATTTCCATCTTCATCAAGTAAAGTAACGTTATAATATGGGGCTGATTTTCCAAGACTTCCAGGTTTTATAGGTTCATTTCCATAATTGAACAAAGAAAGTGTTGTTTCTGTCTGTCCAAAACCTTCACGAATTTCTTTTCCGGTAATTTCCTTCCAGCGGTTCCAAACTTCTTCTGAAAGTGGTTCACCTGCTGTAGACCAATGCTGACAAGATGAAAAATCAATATCTGATAAATCTTCCTGAATTAAAAATCTGTAGATTGTTGGAGGGGCACAGAATGATGTAATATGATGCTTTTCGATCTGAAGTAATAAATCGATTGGCTTAAATTTAGCGTGATAGTCATAAATAAATACAGCACATTCTGCAATCCACTGACCATATAATTTTCCCCATACTGCTTTACCCCATCCTGTATCTGCAACAGTAAGATGCAATCCACCTTTTTTTACCTGCTGCCAGTAAGAAGCTGTTACAATATGGCCCAGTGGATATAAAAAGTTGTGTGATACCAATTTTGGATGACTTGTTGTTCCTGATGTAAAATAAGAAAGGAAAACATCATCATTTTTTGAAATATCTTCTCTTTTTAAGGCATGGAATTTTGCTAAATCCTCTTCTGTTACAGCCTTATAGTTTCTTGAAAAATCTATCCATTTTGGATGAATTTTTAAGAATTCATCGTCCAGTCCTGTATCAATTCCAAAAGGTGCTACACCAACCAAATTAATAAGACTTGGACATTCTTCCTGAGCTTTTTCTATATAGTTAAAAATTTCTCTGTCATTTACTGCAAAAATATGTTTAATACCTGCAGCTTTACAGCGGTAAATAATATCTTCGGTAGTAAGCATATGTGTTGCTGGTATAACCGAAGCTCCAATTTTGTGAAGAGCAATAATTGTAATCCAGAATTCATAACGTCTTTGTAAAATAAGCATTGTAAAGTCACCGCGTTTAATTCCAATCTTCATCATAAAAGCAGCGGCTCTGTCTGATCTTTCCTTTACTTCTTTAAAAGTAAGTCGTAATTCTTCTCCATTATCATTACACCAAACCATTGCAGTAGCATCAGGATTGTGTTCTGCAAGATAATCTACTACGTCGTAACCAAAGTTAAAATTTTCTGGAACTTTTATTTTATAGTTCTCATAAAAATCTTTATAATCTTTAAACTCTGTTCTCTCTAAAAATTGCTCTAACATATATTAAGTCCTTTTGTAAAAATCTATCTGGTAAAAGTTAAATTAAATTATGATTGCCAGAAATTTGGCATTTTTGCCATTTAATGCCTGCATTCCATGTTTTTTAGTTGCATCAAAATAAACTGAATCACCTTCTTCTAGAATAAGTTCTTTTCCATCAATTACTAATTTCATAGAACCTTCAATCATATATTCAAATTCATGGCCAGGATGGGAATTGAAGTGAATTTCCTTAGTTCTTTCAGGAGTAATCTGTACAATAAAGGGATCTGCTTTACGATTTTGAAAACCGGTTGATAAAGCCTGATATTCATAATCATCTCTTCTTTGAACAGAAAGTCCTTTGTCTTTTTTGGTAAGACTATAAGAGTGCATGTGAGGTTCATTTCCAGAAATTAATGTACCTAAATCAATTCCGTATTCATGAGCCATTGATTGTAAAACTCCAACAGGAATGTCAACTTTTCCACTTTCGTAAGTCTTGTACTGATCAATTGAAATATTACATACTCTTGCTGCTTCTTCTAAAGAAACATCCATAATTTCACGTAAACCAATAAGACGATCGGCTACTGCCTTAATTTCATCGTTCATATTCACCTCCATTAGGTTTTAATATTTGTATCTTAGTAAAAAATAAGACAAAAATCAATAA
>CAMGTC010000047.1 GCA_946061765.1 uncultured Treponema sp. | reverse complement strand
TCAGGGCAAACGCATTATAAACAAAAATCCGATTTTTTGGCTCCCAGTCACGGTTACGTGATTCAAAACCGCGCAATAATGCGCTACACGCTTTTTGTGGTATAGAAACTATTGAACTGCCGCTTCGCAGCAGCTACAAAAAGAGCCTTTTTGAACCACGCCCCGCTCCTTCGCTCCAACATTACGGAAAAGCGTTTATAATGGGTTTGCCCAGCCTCTTTCTTTCTTTTCGTATTTTCATAATTACAAAAATTTTTTTGTAACATCAATTTCATGTTTAATTTTCCAAAAACTCAATTTTCTGGCTATTTAATCTAACTTAAACAATTCTCCCTGATTTATTTCAACAGCTCTTTTACCAGGGATTTCTTTTAAAACCTGACAATAATCTTTGTAATCTTTTATTACTGGAGCCCCAGCTTCAAGATATTTTTCAATTGTATTTTCTTTTTTAAATTTACTCACCTTTTTTTGTTCAAAGGCCTTATCAAGTTCGTTTTTTGAAAGTTTATCAATTTCTTTCGCAATCTGATTAAATGCAACCTGGTGAAAAAATACATCACGACCATTTTCCAGGGCAAAATCTGCAGTTATAAGGGCACCTGAACCAGCAGGAGCTTCAACAACCAAAGTTGCAGGAGATAAACCGGCAATTATTCTGTTTCTCCCTACAAAATGCCATTTAGCCAAAGGAAGACCTGGTTCGTATTCACTAATTAAAAGCCCCCCGGATTGAATAATCTGAGAAGCTAATTTTTTATGAGAGGCAGGAGTTATTACATCTATAGAAGTAGGCATTACAGCAATTGTTTTACCTAATTTCATTGTATCAAGACCTTTTTCACAATAATCAAAATAGGCATCAATTGCACCTTGATGAGCAAAACCATCGGCACCATTTGCAAGACCACTAATAACATTACAAGAATCTAAAACAGCACTGTAAGCAAATTCTATTGCTGCATTTTTACCTTCTGGAGTAATTCTTCTTGTTCCCACAACCGATACACATCTGTCTGCAAGAATATTAATATCTCCACGGCAAAATAATAAATATGGAGGATCTGCAATTTGTCTTAAAAGTTCTGGATATTCTAAATCTTGATTTAATAAAATCTGGATATCAAGTTTCTGACAATAATTTAAGGCAATTTCTGCCATTCTTAAATTTTCAGAGGGATTCCACTTTTCTTTTACTTTTAATTCCCTATTCAAGAGTGTCTGCATTTGAAGAAGGGAAAGATTATTTAAATCATCTAAATTCTGAATTCTTTTTGCAAGAATATTTTTTTCATCAAATTTTAAGAAAGTTATTCTATGCAAAAATAAATGAATGAGAAGTTTTTCTTTTGAATTAATATGAGTATGCAGCATCAAGGACAGTCTTTTTATTATCTTCTGCAGCAGATCTTGTTTCTGCCGATTTACTAATGTTGATTATTTTATCATACATTTCTACAGATTTGTCAAATTCATAATTTGAATAATAGGCTCTGGCAAGAACAAACATTGCATCAATATTTTTTGTATCAATTGTAAGAAGTTTTTCTAAATGAGGAATTGCTTTTACAGGCTCATCAAGTTCAAAGACATAAAGGACACCTAGTCCGTACAAGGCCCTTACATAACGGTCTTCAATCTGAATTGCCCTCAAATAAGCTTCTTCTGCAAGTTTTAAATAGTTGAGTTTTACCTGTGATGAGCCAGAACCTCCAAAATCTAGAGCAGCATGACTCATATAACCAGCACAAACTCCTACATAATAATAAAGATTTTGATTATCAGGATAAAATTCCAGCGCTTTTTGGAAAGACTTTAATGCTTCTCCGTACATTTTATTATCTAAATACCTTGTACCAAGAATTTTATACCAGATTCCAATCTGACTATTGGCCATCTGAATATCAGCAACTCTAGAACTATATTTTTCGATAGCATCTTTTAATTCTTCAATGGTTGTTGGATTACTTACGCCTTCTTCCATTTTTTGTTGACGTAAAATTGTTTTATTCGAAATTTTACAAGAGCTAAATACAAGTAAAAGTAAAAGAATACCTGAACCAAAAATCTTATTATTTTTCTTAATCATATCAGCCTCGTTTATATATTTATTCATTATTATTGTCTATTTTAAAGTATTTTTCATGTGCTTTTTCAAGTTGTTCATTTGTTACATGAGTGTAAATGGTGGTAGTACTTAAATCACTATGACCTAAAAGTTCCTGAACAGAGCGTAAATCTGCACCGCCAGCAAGTAAATGGGTTGCAAAAGAATGTCTTAAAGTGTGAACTTTTGCATCTACTCCACTCAATTTCTCTAATTCCTGGAATTTTTTCCAAACACCTTTACGAGAAATTGCTTTTCCCTGGTAATTTACAAAAATCTCGCTAACATTTTTTCCTTTTACAAGATTTGGTCTTACATTTGTTAAATAATCAGTAAGTTTTTGAGCAGCTTTTTCGCCAAAAGGAATTAATCTTTCTTTATCCCCCTTACCATGAACAAGAATAATTCTTTCATTCATATGAACATTGGAGATTTTTAAAGTACAGGCTTCACTAATTCGTAAACCACAGGAATAGATTAATTCAAAAAGAGCAGCATCTCTAATTCCCAGAGCTTTTGTAGTATCTATACAAGATAAAAGTTTATCAACTTCATCAATACTTAAAACTTTTGGAAGATTTCTACTAGCCTTAGGTCTGTCTAATAAGAGGGCGTAATTTTCTTCCCATAAATCTTTTCTTACAAGATAATCCCCTAAAGCCCTTAATCCGGAAATATCTTTTGCAAGGGTAATTTCACTACAACCATCTGTTTTTCTTTGTAAAAGATAATACATAAGGTTTTGAACATTAACTGATTTGAGTTTTATTCGTTGACTTACAAGCCATTTAAGAAATTCTTCAGCAGATATTTTATAGGTATCTGCTGTTTTTTCAGAATCCCTTTTGACCATTATCAGGTCTGAGTAAAATTGTTCAAGTAAATATTCAATAGTCATGCCTTGCTTTTCTGCCATGCTAATCTACTTTACCTTTACTTAATCATTAAGTTACTTAATCATTAAGTTTTATTGTTCTGCTAAATCTTGGATCATTATAAATTGCAGGTTTATTTATATCATTTGGATCATAATTTACGTCTGGCCTGCTTGGTTTCCAATAATTGTTTACTTTGTCATCATTGTCAAAAAGATTGTCACCCCAAGGCTTTGGTTTATCTTCTTCTGATTTGTATTCTTTTTTACTAGGAGTAAATTCATTTCTAGAAGAAGATTTTGCCCCTAAAATACTTTCAATTTCGTTAGGCTTTACATAATTCTCATCATATTCAACAACTTCAGTTACACTTTCTTCCTTTTCGGCATCAGTATCTTCAATTACGTTAGTATCAAAACCTGTTGCAATAACAGTAACACTGATTTTTCCACCCATCTCTGGTAAAGTTACCTGACCCCAGAAAAGATGATAATCATCATCTGCAGAAGCACTAACAATGTTACAAATTTCCTGTACTTCATTAAGGGCAACTTCTTCAGATGCACAAATATTTACAAGAACATTTTTTGCACCATCAATACGAGAATCTTCCAGCATTGGATTATTAATTGCAGAAAAAGCAGCATCTGCTGCACGGTTTTCACCTTCGCCAATTCCAATTCCAAAGAGAGCATTACCCTGACCTTCCATAGCATTTTTTACATCTGCAAAGTCAGTATTAATATCACCTGGTTTTGTAATAATATTTGAAATACCTTCTACTCCCTGACAGAGAATTCCATCGGCCATTCTAAATGCCTCTTTTACAGTAGTTTTTTTATCGATATTTTTAAACAACTGTTCATTTGGAATTACAATTAAAGAGTCTACCTGTTCGTGAAGTTTTTCAAGACCTTCTTTAGCCTGTCTCATACGGACATTTCCTTCAAAAACAAAAGGTGTTGTAACAACTGCAACAGTAAGACATCCTAATTCTTTGGCAATTTTTGCAACAACAGGAGCAGAACCAGTTCCTGTACCACCACCCATTCCGGCAGTAATAAAAACCATGTCTGCACCACGCAAATGATCGGTAATTAATTCACGGTCTTCTTCGGCAGCCTGCTCACCAACAATAGGTTTTCCACCAGCACCAAGGCCTTTTGTTACCTTTTGTCCAATTGGGAGCTTAATATCTGCATTTGAACGTTTTAAGGCCTGTAAATCGGTATTTAATACTATGAATTCTACGTGTTCTATATTACGGGAGATCATTCTATTGACTGCGTTTGAGCCACCGCCACCACAGCCTACTACCTTAATTACTGTTTGATTAAAATCATTAACAGCCTGGTCTAAATCAGAATTATCTTCAACAATTGATATGTCGAGTCCCATATATCCTCCCACTACTTTATGTGTATTTTAGCGCTGTAAATAAATCTCTGCTTCCCCAAACAAAGATTTATGCTAAAAGAACATCTTAAATAATCTTTTTATCCAACTTTCATTTTCCGTTTCTTTTTCTTTTTTTGCAATATGATTTTTGATTTTCTTGTGATTATTTCTTGATTCTGCCAGTTTTTTATTAGCAATCACAAGACCTACTGCAGTTGCAAAATCCGGATGTCTATAATCTTCTTCAATTCCACCAAGATTTTCTGGTATACCAATTCTAACTGACGAAGTTTTAAATACATTTTGAGCAAGTTCAACAATACCTTCGATTTGAGCACCACCACCAGTAAGAACAATATTTCCCGAAAGTTCACGAACCATATTTTTTGTATTTTTTATAATTTCTGCTTTTACAAAATTAAGAATTTGCTCCATTCTTGCCTGAATAATAAATGACAGCTGACTCTTTGTAATAATCTGAGGTGAACGACCACCAACACCAGGCAAAATTACTTCACTATCTGTTGCAGCATTAATTAATTCATTCCAGCAGCAACCAGATTCCTTTTTAATTCTTTCTGCATCTGCAAATGGGATTCCGGTAACTTGAGCAATATCACTTGTCACCATATTTCCACCAACAGGAACAGAACCTGTACTTATAGGAGCTCCATTAACTAAAACAATAACATCTGTAGTACCAGCACCTAAATCAATAACTATTGAACCTAATTCAAGTTCATCCTGATGACAAACAGCCTGTGTAGCGGCTAGAGTTTTTAACATAACTCCATCAAGATGATAACCAGCCCTACCAATACAATTTCCAAGATTTGTAATTACACCTATTGAAGCAGTTACAATATGAACTTCTACTTCAAGTCTTGTACCAATTTGATTTATAGGATTTTGAATTCCCCTTACCCCATCAACTATAAAATTCTGAGGAATTACATGTAATTTTTCTCTGTCAGGTGGAAATGGGACAGTAGAAGCATATTCAATTACACGTTTATAATCACTTTTGGTAATTTCTTTATTATTTTTTCCGGCGGAATTTACAGGAACGGAACCTTTTGAATTCATACTTTCAATACAAGCACCACCAACAGCAGTTACTACAGAATCAATTTTCATTCCTGCATTCTGCTCTGCTGCATCAATAGCCTTTTGAATTGCATCTTTGGCATCTTCAATATTTACAACTACGCCATTTCTTAAACCAGCTGATTTTATTGATGATATACCTGCGATTTGTACTTCTTCAGTTTTTTCATCATATGAGCCAATTGCAACTTTAATTACACTTGAACCCACATCAAGTCCAACAATAATTCCTTCTGACATTTCCCCACCTATTTTGATCTGTGTCTATTTTATAGAAACTGAACCATATCGTAAATCTAATTCTGAGACATCAGCGTTAATACTATCTAGAACGTCTAATACTATCATCATATTCGTTAAAGCCTCTTCATTCAATTTACGGTCAGTTAGAACCTTAACTTTAGAGTTTGAAGGAATAATTTCCAATTCATAATTTCCACTGTCTTTTGATACAACACAAATTTCAGAAATTCCTGCAAAATAATTCTGAGAAAGTTTTTCTATTTTATTAATCTGGTCGATTAATGGCCTATAGGTAGAAGGAATTCTCATTCCTCCGGCCATATATTCAACAGGAAGACCAGAAATAATTGGTAATTCAAAATTTGTTTTTCCGCCAACTTCTTTATAAAGAACTCCAGTTTTATCAATTGCAACTGGATAAGTATGTCCATTTTCTACAATAAAAGTTACAGCAACAGCATCTCTTTCTTTTACTCTAATATTGATTTTATCAGGGAATACTTTTTCTACAGAAACATTTTCAATTGCCGCATCAGAAGATAAAATTGCCATAGCCTGGTCAACATCAAATCTGAGCCAGTTGATATTATCCATTACAAGGAGTTTTTCTGCAATTTCCTGGGCAGTATAATATTTTTCGCCAGAAACTGTTACTTTTGGGCTTGAAAAACAAGGCAATACAAATTTATAAGCAATAAATTCGCCAAAAATAGCAAGACACAAAATCCAGAAAATAACCTTTATGATTTTTAATTTTTTTTCTGTTGACTCTCCGTTCTCTCTTGTTTCTTCTTCAATATTTGATTCGAAAAAATCTTTTTCGTAATCATCGCTAACAAACACTCCAACATCACTCATTTTTTTAATCCACCTTTTATAATATTGTTAATGTATCAATTTCTACTTTATCGTTAATAATTTTATTTTCGTTATTGATTTCTTCACATCTAGAAGAATTTACAATAAAACCACACATAGCAAGTGTTACGATTATTGAAGAACCTCCAGATGAAAAAAATGGCAAAGGAATACCTGTTGTTGGTAAAAGACCACAAACTACCATACAGTTTACCAATGACTGAATAAAAATAATTGAAACACATCCAAAACAAGAATATGCAGAAAATCTTGAAGGACATTTAAATGAAGTTCTATAGCCTCTCCAGGCAAAAAAGCCAAGTAAAATAAAATATAGAATAACTCCTAAAAAGCCCATTGCTTCAACCCAGCCGGCAAAAATAAAATCTGCCTGAACTTCCGGAATATTGTTAATTTTTTTCAAACCTTTTCCAATTCCACAGCCCCAAAAGCCACCAACACTGATAGCTTTTTTAGCATTCAAACTCTGATAATTTACAGCAGAAGCAAATTCATCAGGTTTTAAAAATCCAATAATTCTTTCCAAACGATAAGATTCCAGGGAAACCATCAAAAATACAGCAGGAATTGCAATCAACATAAATGGAAGAACCCAAAGCATTTTTGAACCTGAAACAAAAAACATCAGCATTCCAATCAAAAAAATAAATATTCCTGTGGAAAAATCTTTCTGAAAAAATACAAGAAGAACAAAAACTACAAGACAGATAACACAAGGAAAAACTGTTTTTTCTTCTGGATTTATAATTTCACTCTGCTTATCAAAATAATTTGCCAGAAATAAAACTAGAGAAAATTTTAATAATTCAGATGGCTGGAAAGTAAAATTTCCAGGAACTTTTATCCATCTTCTAGCTCCATTTCTTGAAACTGAAAGTCCAGGAATGTAAGTTAAAATACAAAGAATTATTGAACCAATAACAATAATTGCTACCAGTTTCTTTAAAACTTTCATATCTAAAAAGAGGAAAAAACCAAATAAAAGAAAACCTACTGCTGAACAGATTAACTGACGTTCTACAAGCTGCAGGGGTCTTTTTGTAAGCTGAGCAACACTACCCTGAGAACTTACAAATAAAGTAAAAATACCAATACCCCACATAAGAAGAATAGATAATAATAACCACATATCAATTTTGTGATACTCTTCCGTTGGTTTTGCAGCAAAGAAAGTAAATCCGTCCATACTATTTACCTTCCTCTTCTGTTATATTTCCAATAATTTCCTTTAAGTTCATTGAATTTGAAGCTTTAAACAAAATTACGTCATTATCCTGAACAATCGATTTTATTTTTTTTGAGATTTCTGAATATACCTGATTATCTTTTTCTTTATTCCACTCAAGAATTGCTTCTCCATTGTAAGAAGTGAAAGCATTTTCCATTTCAGGGCCAATTAAGAAAATGTAAGAAAGGTCAAGACTGGACAGGAGTTTTCCAACATTTTGATGAGCCTTTACAGATTCCTGACCAAGTTCTTTCATATCTCCAAGAACAAAAATCTTTTGACCTGCATCTTTTAGTTCTGAGCATAATTCTATTGATTTTTTCATTGAATCAGGATTTGCGTTATAAGAATCATTTATAATAGTAACTTCTTTACCATTTACAATTTTCTTGAAAACTTCCATACGGCCACTGACTGCAGCAAATTTTTCTAATCCGGCTTTGATTTTATCTGCAGGAATTCCAATTTCGCGGGCACAGGCAATAACTGCAAGTGCATTTTGATAATTATAACTTCCACCTATCGGGAGATTTACTTCAAGACCTTCCAAAGTAAATTTTGTTCCAAACAGACCATTATCCTTTACAAAGTGAACTTTACTAATTTTTTCATCAACATCTGATCCAAATTTAACAACTTTACCCTTTACATTTTCGCAGCAATAATCAGCAAAATCGTCTTTTGAACCAACAAAGGCAGCTCCATCACAGGGAATATAATCCAAAGACTTTCTTTTTTCCTGAGCAATATTTTCCAGGCTTCCTAAAATTCCAATATGGGCACTTCCAATATTTGTAATAATCCCATACTTAGATTTATAAACTTTTGAGATTTCACCAATTTCGTTTTTTCGGCTCATTCCCATTTCAAAAATGCTAACTTTTTCCTTTCCTGTGATTTTAAAAACAGAAAGAGGAAGCCCCGTTTCGGAGTTAAGATTTCCCTTAGTATAAGCAACATTTTCCTGACCAAAATATTCTTTACAAACAGAAACCATCATTTCTTTTGTTGTTGTTTTTCCGCAGGAACCAGTAATACTAATTTTAATCATATCTTTGCAAACTTCAGAAACATATTCTTCTGCCGCATTTTGAAGGGCTGTAAGAGTATTTTTTACAGTTAAAAATAAAACCTGCTGATTTTCTTCAGCCATTTTTTTGTACAAAGATTCATTATCCTGATATTCATCTTCATTAATCAAAACAACAGAAACATTCTTTTTTAATACATCCGGAATATATTTATGACCATTCTGAAATTCCCCCATCAGAGGAACAAACATTGCTGGTAAAGATGAATCAACTTTACGACTGTCAGTCTCTACATCAAGGATAGAAATTTCAGCAGAATGAGTACCTATTACATTTCCTTTTACAGCTTTTATAAGGCTTTCTTTTGTTAAAAGTGATGAAATCATTTTTTCTCTCCTTTCATTTCAACACGTACAATATCTTCAGATTCAGCCTTATGCATTCCAAGTTCTTCTACCGCAACTTTTTCAATTCTATCTGCACTTGTTAAAACACTGATATCACTCACAAGTCTTTTATTTTCTTCTATTAATTTTTCCTGTTTTTTTTCTAGTTCAAGGATTTCTTTGTTCAAATCTGTATATCTTTTTGCCTGAAAAGCATACAAAATCAACATTGCTGGAATAGTTAAAACCAAGAGAACAAGTCCTAATTTTCTGAAAAAATCTCTAACTTTAAGCTTCATTTTAATATCCCAAAACTCCTTCCAAATGAAATTCAGTCGCATCCTTTAATTTTCGTACAACCCTTAATTTTGCACTTCTTGATGGACTGTTATCCTTTATTTCTTCTTCGCTAGGGCATACTGGCTTTCTAGTTAGAATTTCCGCACATTCTTTTCCGCCACAGCGACAAATTGCCACTTCTGGAGGACAAACGCATTTTTTACCTAGATTTCTAAAATAATTCTTAACAATTCTGTCTTCGAGAGAATGAAAAGTAATTACCCCCATTTTTCCACCAACTTTTAAATCATTAAAAGCCGCGTGCAAAGCACCAGGGAGTCTTTTGAGTTCACTATTAACAGCAATTCTTAAAGCCTGAAAAGTTCTTGTGGCAGGATGAATTTGTCCATATCTATAATTTGCAGGAACAGCATCCCAAATTATTTGAGCTAATGCTTTAGATGATTCAATTCTTCCACCAGCTCTTGCTTTTACAATAGCAGCAGCAATTTTTCTGCTTAATTTTTCTTCGCCATACAAATATATTAAATCCGCGAGTTTATCTTCTGGTAAATCATTCACAAGATCCGCAGCTGATTTTTCGGAATTTTCGTTTAATCGCATATCAAGCTGTTCATCATATCTAAAAGAAAAACCTCGTGAAGATTTTTCGTAATGATAAACAGAAATTCCAAGATCAAATAAGATTAAATCAGGTTTTTCGTATTCATCCGGGTAATTATCATAAAAATCATTAAACCAGCCGTTAAAAAAGTGAATTCTATCGCCAAAAACCGACAATCTTTCTTTTGCTCTAGTCTGAATATATTTATCTGCATCAAGACCTATTACCGAAAGATTTGGATATTTTGAAAGGAAGTTATAAGTGTGTCCACCTTCGCCCAAAGTAGAATCAATCATTACAGCACGATTCTCATAAGGCTCCCCAATTGGAGAAAGATAGTGAAGACATTCTTTTAATAGAACTGGTTTATGTACAATTTCCATTTTTAATTAAAAATTACCAGAACTGACTCATCATCAGTCCTGGTAATTCCCCTTCCACCCCAAAATTAAATATTAAAAACTAATATTATTAAACTCTTTAGCCGCATCAATGAATGAATTTTCACTAGCAGCAAGATAATCTTTGTAATTTGCTGAATTCCAAATTTCAACATACTTTGCCATTCCTAACACAGTACATTCTTTTGTTAATCCAGCAACGTCTCTAAGAGACTGTGGAATTGACAAACGGCCATTTTTATCAAACTCAACTTCCTGCGCTGGAGCTATCAATCGTCTTACAACCATAAGATTACGGTCATTCAACATAGATGCATTAGCCATAAGCTTTGCCTGAAAAATTTCCCATTCGTCAGCAGTAAAAAGCCACAAGCAGCCGTTTAAACCTCTGGTGATGATAACTACATTTTGATTAATTGCTGTTCTCAGTTTTGAAGGAAATGAGAGACGACCTTTATCATCAATAGTATTATTGTATTCACCAGTTAATAGATTCATCTCCACTTTTTACCACTTTCTACTACTTTTTCCCACTTATCACCCATTTTATTCCAAATTGTACTAAAGTCAACGCGTTTTTCGACAGATAATATAAAAAGGATTAAAAAAGAATTTGATATAACTACACAATTTAATAGTATTTTTTTATAAAGTAAAAACAGAGGATCTTATTTAGATGAATCATGGCTTTTCAACAATTAACGAAAATAAGTTACATTCAAGTCTAAAAGCCTACTACGCAATACAAAATCAAGGAAATACAGAAGTTTTTTCAGAAGGATTTATTTACGACATCATTGCACAGAATGGTGAAATTATAGAAATTCAGACCAAAAATCTTTCAAAACTTTTGAACAAAATCGATGATGCTCTAAATAAAAATAAAAAAATCAAAGTCGTTCACCCTATAATCTTACAAAATACAATCATCACAACCGACAAAAACGGCAAAATGATTTCTAAAAGAAAAAGCCCTAAAAAAGGAAATTTATACGAAAGTTTAAGAGAATTAACAGGAATTTACCCAATTCTTTTAAATAAAAATTTCACTCTTGAGCTGGTATACGTAAACACAATTGAACACAGGGTTCGGACAGAAGATGAAGTTCAATCAGAAAATAAAAGAAGAAGACATTTAAAAAACTGGATAAAAGTTAATAAAGAACTAGAAGAAATCCTTTATTCAAAAAGTTTAAAAAATAAAAATGATTACCTTGATTTACTGCCTAAAGAATTGAATTCAGTTTTTACCTGCAATGAAGTAAAAGAAGGCTTAAAAAATGAATTCAAGTTACCACTTTCTAGTCAAAATAAAGCAAACCTTTTATTATGGCTTTTAAAAAAAATGGATTTAATTGAAATTAAGGGGAAAAAAGGTCGGGCTTACTTATATAAAATTAAAGAATAAAATACAGTAAGAATCTATTCTTTATGTACTACAAAATCCATGTAATTTTCAGAGGTAATTACATCAAATGGAACATTTGGATAATTATTTGAAAAAGTAACTGGACATTTTGAATTTACTTTTTTTGGATTGTATTTAAACTCATAAGCAAAAAGATTTTGGTCAACTTCTTCTATAAAATCAATTTCTTGTTTCTGAGTTGTTCTCCAAAAATAATATTTTGCATGTTTGTTATGATATGCATTATTCTTTATTCTTTCACTAATTAAAAAGTTTTCCCAAAGAGCGCCTATATCACTTCTTAACTCAACAGGTGAAAAATTAGAAATTACAGAATTACGGACTCCGTTATCATAAAAATAAATTTTTATGCTCTTTTTTAGTTCATTTCGAACATTGCGACTAAAAGAACGAATATGAAAAATTACATAAGCTTTTTCTAATAAATCAACATAACGCTGAACAGTAACCGTATCAATTCCTAAAAGATTTCCTAGCTCATTAAACGAAACTTCACTACCAACTTGCAAAGCCAAAGCTTGAACCAATTTTTCTATTACAGAAGATTTTCTAATATCTTGAAATTCAAAAAGGTCTTTATATAGATAACTATTTGCAATGTTCGTTAGGATTTCTTTTTCTTCGCCAGGATTGTTTACAACATCGGGATAAAATCCATAAACAAGTCTATTTTTTAACAGTCGCATTTCTTCTAGCATTGAAGTATGATTTACAAGTTCATTTGTTGAAAAAGGAAAAAGATTGTATTCAAATTTTCTTCCGGTCAAAGGTTCATTTATCGAATTTGATAAGTCTAACGATGACGAACCTGTTACCGCAAGCTGAACATTTGGAAAAGAATCATGAAGAAGTTTTATTGTAAGGCCAATATCTTTTACACGCTGAGCTTCATCAATAACTATAAAATCAGAATTTCCTACAAAGGATTTTAATTTTGCTGAATTAGCTTCTGAAAGAAACTGTCTTACATCACTTTCATCACAATTCCAAAATTGCACTTTTTTTTCAGAAGAAATAGAGGT
>CAMGTC010000046.1 GCA_946061765.1 uncultured Treponema sp. | reverse complement strand
TAGAGGACTGGAGGGTCCATAAAAATCGTCAACTTAGTTGACAAAAAACATAGGATAAAATGAGCAAAGTTGCAGTATTTTTAGCAAATGGATTTGAAGAAGTTGAAGCTTTAACTCCTGTAGATTATTTACGTCGTGCTGGTGCAGAAGTTTTTACAGTTGCCGTTAATGACAATAATTCACAGGATAATTTAATAATTAATGGTTCTCACAATATCAAAGTTGTAGCTGATATTACATTAAAGGATTTTTTTAATAAATTCAGTTCAGATTTACCTGATTGCCTTTTTTGTCCAGGGGGATTAAAAGGTTCAAAAAATCTTTCAGAAACAGAAGAACTATTAGCTTTTCTTGAAAAAGCAAATAAAGAAGGTAAAATTATTAGTGCTATATGTGCAGCACCTGCTTTAGTTTTAGGAAAAACAAGTATACCATCAGGAAAAAAATGGACTTGCTATCCAGGAATGGCAGAAGAAGGAAATCCAGATTATTTGAACAATTACACCGATAAAGTTTTTGTTACAGATGGAAATCTGGTTACCTCTAGAGGAGCCGGTGCAGCAGAAGAATTTGCTATTGAACTTATAAAATTACTCGAAGGAAACGAAAAAGCAAAGAAAGTTCATGACTCCACTCTGCAAAGATAAAAAAAGGGGCTGACCAAAAAGTTTGTTGTGTAGCGTCATTCCGAACTCGTTTCGGAATCTATGCACTGTATATAGCGTAGATGCTGAATCAAGTTCAGCTTGCCTATACTTACTGGTCAGCCCCCTTGTATTTACTTGTCATTTTTAGAAAGTAAATCTTCTTTTTCCTGAATCAACTTTTGAAAGTCTTTTATCTGGTTAAACATTTCATCAAAAGATTTTTTATCATCCTCGTTTGTAAATGAAATGATATTTTTATCTGCTAATTCATAAATTTTTTGGCCTAACTCTGAATATTTTGCATTCAGTTTATTTTCTAATTGTTTTTTTTCAATTTTAATTAAACTTTTATCTGAAAACTCCTGAACTTTATCTCCAGCTTTTACAAAGGCCTCCTTAGAAGCTTTTGCACCATTTGTGAAAAAATCTTTCATTTTCTTAGATAAATTTTCTGTATCCATAACCACTCCTAAAATCACCAGGTGATTTCTTTTAATATAATCCCATTTATTTTAAAAGACAAATTTATTAAAGTCTTTTGACTGCTAATAAGGTTAAATCATCACTCTGTTCATCTTCTGTAATAAGTTCATAATTTAAGAAATTTGCCTTTTCAACAGAGTCTTCTTTTTTATTTGAGTAAAAATCATAAAGATTAAAATATCTGCTCAAGAAATTATCAATTTCCCGGTCGATTTCAATATAATCAATTCCATTTTGAAGCCCCTGAGGTTTATAAAGACGGAAAACCTTTTCGCAAGATGCAAGTGCAAAAATTAAATCATGAAGAGAGGAATCTGATTTTGTAAAGTCAAATTCCAAAGATTCACCAGGCATAGGATTTTCTTCTTTTGTTAAAACAAATTTACGTTTATTTTCTACAGCTTCAATAACAGCACGAACTCTATCTGGGCCAAATTCTTCTTTTTTATCTTCAGTTTTATAAACTTTTTCCCTGCGATGAGTTTTTTCATTCATCTGTAAAGATTCCGTCTGTGTCTTCTGAACTGTAAAATCAGGATTTCTTAATCTTCTTGTTGATTCTTCAATACCGTCAGTGTAAAGAAAGAGAATATCACCTTTTTCCAGATGATTTTTTTCAACTTTATATCCAGTTCCCATTCTGATCATATCAGAATCAAAAACACCTGTAGTTGGACAACTATTCAATGTAAGAACTTCAACTTTACGGGTTTTACTTCTATAAATATTTACAAGATTATCTCCTGCGTTACATAAATATAATTCTCCAGTTTTATGATTTAAAAGTGCAACAAGCATAGTTGCAAATTTTCCCCGTAATCCTAAGCCATTAATAAAATCATTAATTTGATATACAACCTCGTTGATTCTTGTACCATTTTTCTTAAATGACCAGTCTTTTACATACTGTTTAAAATATGTTGCAACTACAGTCATAATAAAGGCTGCCGGCGAACCATGTCCCGACGCATCACTTTTTAGGAAAATATACCAGTCATCATCAAGCTTTTTATAATCAAAACAATCTCCTGATACCCCTGTTTGAGCTAGATAATAACCATAAAGCTGAATATTTTTATCTTCGTACTGAGAATGAGAGGTTCCCTTTTCCAATGGCAGGAAAGAGTTTTGAACTTCGGAACCATCAAGCTGTAATTCCATTTCTATTTCATTAGCAATAATTTGATCTTTCATACGATTGATTGCTATTCCCAAACGCCCGATTTCGTCATTTTTTAATTCAATTATTTCTTTACCTGCATTGGCTCTTTCTTTTTTTTCTTTTTTAGAAAGCTTTTTATTATCTTCTTCTGAAGAGTGCTCATTATCTGGGGCATCTTCCCCATTTTCTTTGTTTAACTCTTCTTGCTTTTTTCTTTCAGCTCTTTTCTGTTTAATTCTGATTTCTGTTTTATTGTAACTTTTCTTTGATTTTGCACGACCAAATCTATCTACAAATTGTTCAAGAACTTTAACAGGTTTAATGATAAACGAAGCAAATAATAATGAACCGAAAAGTCCAATCATTGAAGCAACAAGGGCAATAATAATGGCATTTCTTATAATACCCATTGTTTCTTCCTGCATAGTTTTTATAAGATTTTCAATTGAAAGTTCCATTATGACTACAGAATGTACATATTGTTTGGAAGAGCCCTGTCTGTAAAGTACCGGGCGATAAAAAGTGTAAATATAATCTGTAGTTCTAATAGAAAGATTTTTCTGATCAAAGGCTGGCAATGATGATGAATACAAATCAGCTTCTTTTGAAATTTTGTTATTTATCTGACTGATTAATTTTGATTTTCTGTCTGCTAACTCTTCAAAATCACTGTCAATTTCAGGATTTTTATATCGTAAATCTTCATCAATTTTTGCAATTTCTGCTTCCAGGTCATATACTTGATTTTTTACATTTTCTTCAAGTTCTTCCATTGTTTTTAAGATTGTTAAAATATTTTCGTCAGTTATTTTTGAATAACCGTAATTTACCTCACTACCGTCAATTTTTTGGGTAATATCAGGATCATCAGAAGCCCAAAGATAATTAATTTCTTTATTATTGTTTGAAGCAGATTTTTGACCGGTAATGGTTACATAATGAGCTTCATTCATAGCATTTTTAAGAGTTGGCAGAGCAGCAATTTCAGTTTTATTTTCTGAAGGCATAAAACTTCTTACATTGGCAGAAAGACTTTGAAGTAAAACTTCTGTTCTTTCAAGTAAAGCATTGGAAAGTGTTGTTTTTTGAAGCCTGATATCACTTAATCCACTTTCAACAGAAACCGCTAGAACGATTGATACAATTAAGAAATAGGTAAAGCCAACAAGAATGTATTTAAGGCTTTTTTGTCTTTTTTCTTTTTTATTATGCTTATGTTCTGCCATAGGAGCTCCTGTAATTAAATTGTTTATTTCTATACTGGTTCTTTTTAATTGATTTACAGCAAAATTGATATTATAAGTGGCAGTTAATAAACCTGTTCCACCTAAAAATATAAGAATAATTATTAATATAAAATAAATTGAAAATTTATACTTTAGTTTAATAAAATCCTGATTATATCGGGGTTGATATGTAAATCCTGGCTCAATTTTTACAGTACCACGTTGAACAATTTTTATTGCTATATTTGATACATATAAACCACGGTCACTATGTCTTAAGAGAATGCGATAATTTCCTTCTTCAAGAATAGTTCCAAGATTAACATTTGAAATTTTCGTATTTGAATCAATGCGATAATCATTCTTATCAAGAGATAAAATTAAATCATAAGGGGCTTTTCCATCTTTATCTATTATAACTTCCTTAATAAGACCATCATAAGTAAAACCTCCACCAAATATAGTCAAAATATTCTCAAACTGCTCAGTTTCTTCTTTTTTTACAGAAGTAATATATGTGGTTGGTTCATATTTATTTAAAATAAACATTTCAACCTGAGGTAAACTTACATTTCCAACATCATCAATAGCCGAAACTAAAATTGCATAAAGGCCATTGGTTAAATTGTAGTAGCGGGAAGTTTTTAGATTTGTAGTTGCATTCACTGGCCTTTTGTTTTTAAGTTTTGGAAGAGTGTTTTGATATCGTTCTTCCAAAGCACTACACTCTTTACTCAACCTTTCTTTAGAAGCTCTCAAAGGATGTTTTTTACTTTGGGTGATTATTCTTGGAACATCTGAAATTTTTTCTATGCTATACAAATAAGAAAAAGCATCTGAATCTGGAGATTTTTCCCAGGTAAAACTGAAATTATTTGAGGATAAAAGTTTATTTTCATCAAGAGATTCCAAATTGATTTTTGGTGCCCTTGGCGGAGTTGTATCTAGTCTGTAGGTTAAAGCTGCAGTTTCAGACCAGTTACCTGCTCTATCTTGAACTTTTACTTTTAAATAATAATCTCCATCACCCTTGTCCGCTTTTAATTTTAAACTTTCATCACGAATTGTATATGAAACAGTATTTCCTGGCTGAATACTTTCACTTTTTGACCAGGTATATGAATATCCACGGATTCTGGAAATATCATCCGGGAATTTTATTTTTATATTTACGTTCAATTCTTTTGATTTATGACCAGCTCTGAAATTTAAAGCTGTAAAAGCAGGAGGAGCTGCATAAAGATCTGGTGAAAGTAAAGCTATTGAATTCTTTTTTGAACTTATCTGCTGATAAACAAAATTCATAAGATTACTGTTTCCACCTTTAGCCTTAATCAAAAGCGGATAAACATAAAGATTGGAATTTGAATCTGCTACAAGGGTAGATGAATCCCAAATATTTCCATTTTTTTTAGCAAGGTAGAGGGATTCCTGTCCGCGACGAGTATCAAACCAGGAAGTGTACAAGTCATTCTGATATTCAAAAATAACTGGACGGCTTGCATTTCCCCTTCCAGATAAACTGTCGACACTTCTTTCTACAATTCCCAAAGAATTTAATTCTGCAACATAAATTACTGCATTTGAAATTTCTGTTCTTTCCCAGGCTAAATATAACTTACCCTTGGAATTGTATAAATAAGGTCTTTGATTTGCATATTCATAAAAGTTCTTTTTATCACTTGCAAGTAAAGATTTTTTATCTGTGATTAAAAGAGGCGTTGACCAGTTTTGACCATCAGAAGAATGAGTCATGTACAATTGATAAATAGTCTGCTGTCTTCCAGGAATTAAATACTGGGCCTGAAAAACAACATAATCTTCATTTTGATATGGAATTAAAACAGGTACAAATGGCAATCTCATGTCTTTAGAACCGGCAAATTCTTCAAAATTTGACCAGTTTAATCCATCTTGAGATGTGGCGGTATAAATAGAGAAGGAAATATCTGCCCCCACAGATGTAAAAATTCTAAAATTATCATTTACATCAACATAAAGCCTTGGTGCAACCATTATTTCTGTGTTTTTCAAATCACCATGTGTAAAAGA
Source organism: uncultured Treponema sp. (assembly GCA_946061765.1). Taxonomy (GTDB): domain Bacteria; phylum Spirochaetota; class Spirochaetia; order Treponematales; family Treponemataceae; genus Treponema_D. Next base: position 7,561 of record CAMGTC010000046.1, on the reverse strand, counting down.
TTGACCTTTATTCTGAGAAGTAAAAAGATGAAGTGCTCCGGCACTATCAATAGCCGTTACTAAAAGTCTTCCTTTTTTATTAATTGCAGCAGAAAATAAATCTGGAACACTATCTCCAGAATAAGTAAAAGGTCCTGCAAATCTTAAGTTTTCCTGATATGTTTCTAAATCACTGTAATTTCTACAAGAAAGATAAATTTCATGATTTTTTACATCAACTTCCTGCCAGATTACAATATTTACATCTTCATTAGTGATTACTCTTGGAAAGCGGGAATCAGTTTTTGTAATTACAAGTGGACGTTCCCAATAAAACTCTTGAGAATAAACATTAAAAGCAAGTAAAGAAAAAATTAGGATTAAAAATATATTTTTACACTTTTTAATAATTTTAAACATCAACAACTTTCCTATTTAAGAGCATCTATTTTTTCTTTTAGTCGCTTAACATCATCATCATTCATAAAACGGCGATCCAATTTTTCAATTCTATTAATATAATATTCGGCCATTTCGTAGTTATTTTGATTGAAGTTATCATAACTTTTACTATATAAAAGCTGTGCCTGAGTAGAAAGTGGAATTTTTGTACCACCAATAGCAATATTAATATTATCACTAAGATTTTGAGCACTAGTATCATCCGGGTTTAAAGCCAGAGACTGAGAAATTTTTGAATTTGCAGCTTCGAGTTGTCCAGAACGGAAAAGGCTTCTTGCTTCATTGTATAAATTTTTAGCCTTTGTAATATTTGAATTATCAACACGCTGTCTAATGCCAACATCAAATTCTGCCTGGTAAAGTATATTCTTTAGATTTTTATAATCCGGATCTAGTTCATAATAATCCTGAAGATTAGCATAACCTTCCATTTTTGTCTGATTATTATTACTCTTACACATCAATCTTGCATTTTCGATTTTTTGAGCAAAAGTTTCTTCAAACTGTTTAGGATCGCGGAGTTTTGATATTCTAAGATTCAATAAAGTTGCTTCCTGGTGCAAAGGATAAACAAGCAGTAATTGTCTTAAACTTGATTCAGAATTATCAAAATCTAAATCACAGGCTTCTTTATCGCCTTCTTTCAACTTTGTAAGACCTGCATCGTAATACTGATATGCAATAGTAAGTAACTGAGTCATTTCTTCATATTGAGGAGAAGATGGTAAAATTTCACGTCCATTTTTTGAATTCATGGCTGTATTTACAAAAACCTGTAGATTTGAAATTTCAGGATCAGCTTCAGAATTTGTTACACTCCATCTGTTTTCTGCCTGAGAAAGATATCTTTCGGCAGAATCAAAATCTCCTTTCAAATAAGCATTTTTAGCAAGAGTTTTTAATTCGCGCACATCACGAACAACTTTTTCATTTTCTAATCTTGTAATTTTTAAACCTAAGGTCTGAATTTTTTCATCACATTCTAAACTAAAGGCAAAATCACTTTGAATTTCAAATGCCCGAGCAAATTTTTCGCTACTGGCCTTAAGTTTATTTCTTGCATTTTCAAAATTATCTCTAGCCAAAGAATCTTCTGCATCTTCAAAATCAGTTTGAGCATCTGAACGCAAAATATCTGAAGCAGCAATTTGCATTGTTGAAGTACTTTTTAGATTTTCACTTTTATTAAAAATTTCTGAAAGGAGCTTTCTTTCTTTCTCAAAAAATTCATTTGATGTCTTAATAAGAGTTGAAATTCCAGAATCTTCCTGCCATTGCTGATGTCTGTTATAATTTTCCATAATTACAGATTCATAAGAATTAATTTCTACCAGAGCATCGTTAACAAGTTTCATATTATAATCAGCCATTAAATCTGCAATATCAGGATATTTATATAAAAGGCCAGTGGTATCCTCCTGATTAGAATTATATTTAAAGGCTAAAGTAACCTGTTTTAAGAAAAGTGAATGATTTTCGCCTGTAAGTCTTTCTGAAAATCCATTAAGATAAAAAGAAATAATGTTATTATTTTCTTCAAGATTTTTAACAAGATTTAAACTGGCATTCTGATAATAATCTACAATTTTTTCCCAGCCCAAATTTAAGATTTTACTTGAATCTTCAAAAATTTTATCCAAATACTGAGAATATAAATTATCCAGCTCTTCAAATTCTTTTTCCCGAGCCTGAATATAAGCTTTTGACCAGTCAAAATATGCAATTTCCTGCTGATTTTTTATTCCAACAAGGTTTCCTATTTGAGCAGTTGAATCTAAAACCTCTGCTACAAGTTTTGATTGTATACTTTTATCTTTTGTAGTGCTTATTAAATCCAAAGTTTTATTCTGATTAGAAGCAATTTCGTATATTTTTGAATTTACCTTATAAATTCTTTCTGATTCAAGAACAAGATTTTCTACATAATTATCCAAAAGTGCATAACGGGCCAGTGGATTAATAAATGCAGAAACATCAAAATCAGGATCTGAAATATATATATCATCACTAAGATCTATAACTCTTTTTTCTAAAGAAACGTAATCCTGTAATTTTTTTACAGACTGAGAACTTTGATAAACAAACTGACTTTCCAAAGAACCTATGCTATTTTTAAAAAAATCTTTGTAAGAATTATAATTATAAGAAACCTGCTCATAAATATTAGAGTTCATAAGTTCCAGAAGATAATGATATTTTGTATCAACAGAAGGAATTAAGCCTGACCCCTGGACTTTTGAATCGCCAAAAATAAAGTGTGCCATAAAAGGTAGGTAAGAAGCATCAGTTGAATCAAAGAATGCTCTTTCGGATTCTTCATCACTCTGATCTTCTCCTTCATTAACAGCTGATAAAGTTTTTATTCTTTCGTTTAAAGCAATAAGGGCTTTTCCACATTCATTTATTGTCTGTCTATAATCACAATAACAATTTAATATTTCTTCAATCTGAGGGAATAATTCAAGGGCCAGTGAATAATTGTCCTCTTTTACTGCAGTATTAAACTGGCCAATAAGTTTATCAATTTGTAAATTAAATTCTTCCAAAGACCAGGCAGCTATAGTTTGATTAAGATTACTTACAATTTCATCAGTTTCTTTTAAAATATCACTATCAAGTCCCCATCTGTCTTCGTATTCTTCTCTACAAAGTTCAAATCCTTCTTGAATTACAGAAACTGCCTTCAAAAAATCTTTATTTTCCACAAGCTGAGCACAAGTATTTATAATTCTTGTACTTTCCTTCTGGTTGTGGGCAAAAGTAACAACTCTATCAATGTTATCGATGTAGGCAAGCGAAGCATCGGAAGGATGTCTTTCTATTTGTTTTAACTGACGGATTATCGAATAAATTTTTTCACTGTTATCTGGATCTGTAGCAATAGTTTCAATAAGTAAATCCAGAGTTTCAGCATATCTTTTTTTTGCATCCATGATGATTGCTACAAGGTACTGGGCATTATCAAAATTCTCTGGATTCTGGTTTATATAAATTGTTAAAAGTTTTAATGCTTCATCATAATTTGTTTTACGAATAAGGAAACGAATTTCCCTCAAAGTTAAATCTTTTTCTTCATATTCAAGATTGTCCACATCTGCTTTTGAACTTTTTGCATAAAGTGGTGCATATAAGAGGATTATTAGTAATGTTATAGAAAAAAATCGAAAATTTCTCATTTTCTTTTCTTATTTATAGTATACTTTATTTTCGGTAAATAAACTTATATAAACAAGGGAAAAATCCGATTATTAAATATGAATTTCATAAGGAATTACATATTTTAACTGTTTTAAGGAGCTTTTAGCTTAGATTTATGTTTAAAAAGAGATTTTCTCTAACATTATTAATTTTCTCTTTAATTTTTATAAATCTACACAGTCTTTCTTATGACAATTTTGAAAATACACTTTCCCAAATATTTGACTGGGCCATAGATGATAACGAAGGAGAAACTGCTTTTAGATCACTTTTAATTCCTTTTGGAGGAAGAAGTGAAAGTATGGGAGAAGCCTATACAGGTCTTTCTGATGATATTTCTTTTTTCCAGTACAACGCAGCAGCTTCTTCTTTACAAACAGAAACTCAGCTTTCCGTTTTTCATAATTCATGGATTGCAGATTCAAAACTAGATGCTATTGCCTACACCACCCGTTTTGGACATCTTGGACTTGGAACTTATTTTTCCAGTTTTTACCTGCCTTTTACAGAATATAATCTTTTTGGTGATAGAGTTGCATCAAATTACTACAGCGAATCTTTTGCGGGTCTGAATATATCATATAATTTTCTTGCAGGGTATAATTTTAAGGGACTGGCACTTGGTGCAAACCTAAAAGCTGGTTGGAGAGCTGTGCCGGATTTTACAGATAACGAAAGTGATGAAATTCTTGTAAATTCTGGAATTGAACAGAGTGCCTTTGCATCTTTAGTTGATATTGGTTTAATGATGCAGTTTAATTTCTTAAAATATTTTTCTTCAAGAGAACCTAATGTTAGATTTGGACTTTCTGCGCAAAACCTTGGTTTTACTCTTACAGGATTTGGTTCGGAAAGTGGATTAAAAATTGACGAAGGATTAAGCACAATTCTTGCAGCGGGTCTTTCTTTAAAACCTATAAAACCTCTGCTTCTGGCTTTTGATTTTAAACAGCCGGTAAACTTTTTTAACATAACTACATACCTGAAACCTTATTTCTGTTTTGGAGCAGCCTTTAAATTCACAACATTTGCATCTCTTCTGGGAGGTTTTGAAATTAAAGGTGGTAACCCTAAGATTTCTGCCGGATTTGAATTTGAAATTTTAAAAGTTAGATTGAATTTTAATTACTCTTTGGATTTAACTTCATCGTTTAATCCACTCAACAAAGTAAGTATTTCTGCTAAACTTTTATTAGGTGATAGAGGAAGAGCTCAAATTGATGCTCTGGTTGATAAATATTACCAGGAAGGACTTACTCTCTTTACGAACCGTGAATACGAAGAAGCAATAAAAATCTGGCAGGAGGCCTTAAAACTCAATAAAAAATTTGATCCTGCTATTTTAGGAATTGAAACTGCTCAATACAGAATTAATATTCTCAAAAAAATGGAAGACAGTATAAAACTCTAAAAAGAATTCTACACTGTCCTCTACTTAGTTTTTATAATCGCATTTTTTCACAAAACTCTATTTATTTACGTGTTCGCTTGCGCGAACGTTTTGTAAATCCTCTTATTCTGATTATTTTTTCTTAGAGAAAACCCTGTAATTCATCCATGGGAAGAGAGAATCTTTTGCTTCAAGAGAAGTAAGCCATTCTGTACTTACAGTATTTGAGCCAAGTGAATCAAAAACCTGAGTAAAGGCTTCTATTGAATCTTTAAATCTTCTTTCTGCATATTCAGGATTATCATTACAATCTATCATTTTTGCTAAAGATGAAGATTGAGCTATCATAAGCTCAACTGAGCCTATATTTAAAAGTCTTGTTTTTAATCCTGTATCTGTTGGAAAACGATCTGCCAAATCTACCATTCTTTCGCAGGCTTTTCTGATATATCTCATCATCCAGCAATTTTTACTGGACAATAGATTTTCTCCATAACCTTCACCATTAGAAGAAGAAAAATATGGATTAATTTTTTCCAGTGAATATTGATTTTCCAGCATATCAGATGGACTTGTAAGATTAATATCAGATTTTTTTGCTCTTCTGATTAAACATTCAAGCCAATAAACACCTTCAAACCATTCCTGAGAAAGTTCATAAGCATCAATTGTCGAAACTAAGCAGACAAAATCATAATCTTTCATTAATTCGGCAGCTTTATTTAATTTTTCTTCTTTTTTCTGAATAAAATATACTGCATCATCCTGAGCCTGTTTTTTAGCAGTGTCCTGATCATAAATAGATTTATCTGCATCTCTATAATTTCTATTCCAATATTTAAATCCAGTTTCTACTCTGCTTGCTTCATTTGTCCAAATAGACTTAAGATTTTCAGGTTCAAGTTCAAATCCAACATCTTTATTTTCATTTCTATAAAAAGGAGAATTTACAAATCCACCCTCTCCATAAATTTCGTCATGACAATTAGGTTCCTGTCCAAAGAATACAAGAGAATTATCAGCCCTAACAGGATAAAAAATACCTGTAGAAGGAATTTTTTTTGCTAACAATAAACTTCTTGAATCAACAATTGTGTATGAAAAACCATAAGCTTTAATAATTTTTTCAAGACCATCAATATAGCCAAGTTCTGGTAACCAGAAACCTTCTGGAATTTCTCCAAAATATTGCTTAAATGAATTCAAACCACATTCAATCTGAGCCGAAATTACTTCTTTCATATCTGCATAATGAGGAATAAAGATATCTGTAGCACAAGTTGCAAGTAATTCAATATAACCTTTATGCATGTAATTTTTAAAAACAGAAATTAAATTCTGGTTATATTTTTCTAAGAATTCAATTTTAAGATTCTGGTAACGTTCGATTGTAGTTTGGATATTTTTTTCTAAAGCTTGTTGACCTTTACATCGTAAAAGTTCATCATTTCCAAAAGCAATTCTGGTATCCAGGTAATTAACATATAAATCTTGAACTTCGTTATTTGAAAGAAGATTACATAAAACAGGGGATAAAACAAAACCTACTCTGCAAAGGATATTATCTTTTTCGAGATTTTCAAACATATCAAGTAATGGAATATAAACATTTGAAATTGCATCAAATAGCTCATTCATTACCTGAATATTGTTGTTTACATCTTTTTCATTATGTCTTATAAAAACCTGATTACAATTAATTATTAATGAAAGATTCTTTAACATGATAATACCCTACTTTATACAAATGAATGTCTGTGATATGTATATTGTTTTGTAATTACAGTATTAATATCTGAAAGTTGAACTAATGGCTGGAATTCAGAATCGAAACCAGACTGTAAATCATTAACCAATTTAGACCCCTGTGGAATCTTAATTAAAGGAGTAAAAGCAAGAACATTTACCTTTCCTTCCACAGAATAAAGTAATTCTACTTTTATATATTTTTTTCCGGCAGGTAAAAGGAAATACTGTTCCTGAGATTTTTCTACAGCATTAATTTCAAAGGCTTCATCAGGAATTTTAGCTTCCTCATCTTCAAAAGAACAAATTCTAAGCATTAAGTTGTAATCACCAGTTTTTTTTAGTAAAGCATTATCACTATCGCTTATATTCCAGAAAATAAAAAGCCAAACTGGATTTCTTAAAACACAATCTATCTGAGTTTCATTATAATTTTTTGGGAAAACAAAAACTTCTTTGGAATCTTCGTTATTTGAAGAAATAATCATATCTTCTGAAATTTCTTCATTTTCTTCATTTATTTCCAATAATTCAGCTATTAAAAATCGTCTGTCCAGATTTTCTGGAACATCAATTCCATAGTTATCAGCTAATCTACTCAATTCCGAAAACGATAACTTTTCTAAATAATTTCTTGTAATTACTTCATCGCTCATATTTAGAACATAATCTATAAAAAAGAGTTATTAGTCAAGAAGAAATAATTAAACAAAAAATATTTTTTAATTTTTTAAATTTATTTCCTAAAGTCAAATTACATGAATCCGATAATATAATTAGTTGATT